>JADWMH010000116.1 GCA_015767355.1 Gammaproteobacteria bacterium | reverse complement strand
AGATAAACAGGCCGCCATTCACCGGAATGTTTGCGCCGGTAATGTATTCATGGTCATCGGCGACAAGAAAATGCACCGCGCTGGCAACTTCATCCACCGTCGCCATGCGGCCCATCGGAATACCGGAGACGATGGCGGTGCGTACATCTTCACGGATCGCCTCGGTCATGACCGTTGAGACATAACCCGGTGAAACGGTATTCACCGTGACCCCCTTGGAAGCCCCTTCCTGGGCCAGCGCCATGGTAAAGCCATGCATACCGGCCTTTGCTGCGGAGTAGTTCGCCTGGCCGAACTGGCCGCGCTGGCCGTTGACCGACGAAATATTCACGACTCTGCCAAAACCCTTCTCCAGCATGGCATTCCACAACGGCCGGGTGACATTGAAGACGCTGTTCAGGTTAACGTTTATGACGTCATACCACTGCTCTTTCTGCATCTTCTTGAATGATGAGTCACGCGTAATTCCCGCGCAGTTGACGATGACATCCACCGAGCCATAGTCAGACAGAAGTTTCGTCAGTTTCTCCTCACACTCCTCGTATGAGGAGACATCGATTGCCAGGATATCGATATGCAAACCGTCAGCGGCCTGATCTTCACGCCATTGGGCGGCGGCTTCACTTTCACCTGGATGACATGTGGAGATGACGCGCATGCCGTCTTTCGCCATGCGGCGGCAGATGGCTGTGCCGATTTCGCCGATACCGCCCGTTATAAGAGCAACTCGTGTTGTCATAATAGAGATACCTACTGTTAGTGGTTAAGCTGCTTGGGCGTGCTTGACGGCTTCTGCCGCTTCGTTCATCTGTGACCTGGCCTGCTCGGTGCTGACCTCGGCGACATGCTGATACTCTTCGCGGGTAGTGCCGAGGATCTCAACCACCTTTTTATTGCTCTCAAGCAGTTGTTCACCCAAATCGCGGGCCAACTCAGCCTGCTTTCCCATCACCTCATCAACACGCTTGCCATCTTTCAGAAGATCCGCCTGCTTGCCGGCAGTCTCGAAAAAGAGGTTCATAACCGCCATCTCCCCGGCAGCCAGCTGTTGCCAGGCATTCATGTTAATCTCGGCCAGTTTATTCAGGTTGGCATAGCCTTCGCTGGTGGACTGGTTCATCAGTTCAATAGTTTCGTTCATGTTCATGGTTGTACTCCGATTGCGTATTGTGCATCGCACAATTTGTTGCAGTGCACAATAGCGCAGGCATTTAGGGCTGTCAAGCATTTTTTGTGCGGCGCACAATTTTATTCTGCGGAAATAACAGGAATATGCCGAGCACGCAGGGGGATAAGCGACAGCGTAAACTCAAAATAACGAACTTTGTCATCTCGAACGAATGTGAGAGATCTTATTTATCAATGAGCTAAGATTTCTCCCGATGGTCGAAAAGACAAGTAATCTTGCACGGAGTTATTGTGGACTCATTCACTCTATTAATGTTGTAATCTCATTCAATGACCCCGGATCATCGATCGTCGATGGCACTGTATACTCCTCCCCATTGAAAATCTGGCGCATAGTTCTTCTCAGTAGTTTTCCCGAGCGGGTTTTCGGCAGGCGCGCCACGATATAAAGCTCTTTAAAAGAAGCGACCGCTCCTATCTCTTCACGCATCAGCTGGATGAGCGCTTTGCCGATTTCTTCGTCATTTCCCTTGAATCCATTTTTCAACACCACGAAACCGACCGGCATTTGCCCCTTGAGCGCATCATCGCGGCCGATAACAGCGCATTCGGCGACAGCTTCATGCTTGCCGATGATCTCCTCCATCTCTCCGGTCGACAGACGGTGCCCGGCGACATTGATCACATCATCGACCCGCCCCATAATGAACAGGTAGCCATCTCTATCCACATAGCCACCGTCACCACTGAGGTAGAAGCCCGGATACGCTTCAAGATAGCCCGCCTTATAACGCGCCACATCCCCCCAGATAGTAGTCAAACAACCCGGAGGCAGCGGCAGCTTGATGACGATATTACCCTGTTGATCAGCCGACGCCTGCTCTCCCTGTTCATCGAGAATTTGCACATCGTAGCCGGGACAAGGGACAGTGGCGGAACCTGCTTTGAGCGGCATGGGCTCAATGCCAACCATGTTCGCGACAATCGCCCAGCCGGTTTCTGTTTGCCACCAGTGGTCAATCACAGGGACTTTGAAATGTTCACCGAGCCATTCAAACGTGGAGGGATCAAGCCGTTCACCTGCGGAAAAGAGCGTCTGCAGAGACGACAGGTCGTATTTACCGGCCAGTTCGGCATCCGGATCCTCTTTGCGAATAGCGCGAAACGCCGTCGGGGCGGTAAACAGCGCCTTGACTCTGTACTCTTCGATAACGCGCCAGAATGCCCCGGCATCAGGGGTCATCACCGGCTTTCCTTCATACAAGATGGTGGTGCAGCCATGCAGCAGCGGCGCATAGACGATATATGAGTGCCCCACAACCCAGCCGACATCGGAAGCCGCCCAGAAGACTTCCCCCGGATTGATGTCATAGATCGCTTTCATGCTGTATTTCATGGCGACAGCGTGGCCGCCGTTCTCCCGCACCACGCCTTTGGGCTTGCCGGTGGTGCCCGACGTATAGAGGATATAGAGTGGATCACTTCCCATCACCGGGGTGCAGCCAGCAGGCCGCGCACTCTCCATGGCCTGTTTCCAGTCAATATCACGCGGCTGTGACATATCAGCCTGTTTGCGTTGACGTTGATAGACAACCGAGTAATCCGGAGTATGAGTGGCCAATTCGATCGCCCTGTCCAGCAGCGGTTTATATTCAACGCATCTGTTGACTTCAATGCCGCATGAGGCGCTGAGGATAACCCTGGGCGTTGCATCATCGATACGAATGGCCAGTTCCGGGGCTGCAAAGCCGCCGAAGACGACTGAATGAACAGCGCCGAGACGCGCGCAGGCAAGCATCGCGATGACCGCCTGGGGAATCATCGGCATGTAGACGATGACCCGATCGCCTTTGACAACTCCCAGCCCTTTTAACATGCCTGCGCATAGCGCGACTTCATCACGCAGCTGCCGATAGCTATAGCTTCTCTTTTTCCCGGTGACAGGTGAGTCGTAAATCAGGGCCGCCTGCTCTGCACGGCCGTTGTCCACATGGTAATCCAGCGCCATATAGGCCGTATTCATCTCGCCATCGGCAAACCAGTGATGGATGCCGTACTCATTCAGGCTCAGGATCTCCTGCGGCGGAGCGAACCACTCCAGTGCAGCGGCCTTCTCCTTCCAGAATGCCTGCGGATCGTTTTTTGCCGCCGCATACTCTTGCTGGTAGTTCACTAAACCCTCCTCCAGGTTTGTCACTGCTGGAAATCATAACTTCTCAAAAAGTCCGCGCTATGGTTCCGCTGCAATGCTATTTAAAATAGCGCGTAAATGATTCCACGTCTTCACGCGGCGTACGATAGCTGTTTACCAGGGCTTCTTTATCTTCATAACCCAGCGCCATACCACAGATTAAAATGCTCTCTTGCGGGTAATCCAGCACAGTTTTTATCAATTCAGGGTAGTCAGCCAGGGAGGCCTGCGGACAAGTTGCCAACCCCTGCTCCACTGCGGCCAACATCACAGATTGCATGAACATGCCGTAATCCATGTAGGAACCGGTTTGCATCCCTGCATCCATAAAGAACAGCAGCATCACAGGCGCATCAAAAGCACGGAAATTGGCGGCCCACTGATCCATCTGGCGCTGCTTGTCGCCGCGCTCTATCTTTAGTGTGGAATACATCTGCACGCCGCAGGCGATGCGCCGGGATTTGTAGGGTTCTATCCACTCCTGGGGATAGTAGGGATAGTCTGCTTTGCCCTTCACCCCGTCACGAAAAACTGTTTCAATCTGCTGCTGCAGCTGCTGTTTTTTCTTGCCGGAGACCACGGCGACCTGCCAGGGCTGGGTGTTGACACCGGAAGGGGCATGGCTGGCGGCCGCCAGAATGCTATGGATCTTCTCTGCTTCAACATCTTTTTTCAAAAAAGCGCGTACTGATTTTCGTTGTTGAAGGGCTTCTCGTACTTTCATAGTTTGTCCTGAATATTATCATTTCAATCACTCCGTGATGATCAACAGGTTCATAGGATGTGCTGAGGCACGAAGCTTCCGCGTCCTGCTCATGCCCCTGACCTACGTCCATGTAGGCCAAGCGCATCATGCACGATCGATGCGCTTCGCAAGCTCAGCACATCCTATACAGACCCAACTACTTTTCACGGAATTATTAAGAAGTTACTAATAATGGATTCCGGCTAAAAGCATGCCGGAATGACGGATTTTACAAGTATCTCGTTAAACTTGAAGCAAGGTCATCATCTCATTCACCGTAGTATTCTCAAAAGTTTCCTGGTTTGCGCAGATTTCAAGAATCTGCCGTGCATTTTTTTGGCTGATGCAGCCACGCAGATTACGTTCAAATTTTGCTTCAAGCAGCGGGATGCCCTCATCACGGCGGCGGCGATGGCCGACAGGATAGTCGACAACGATGTTATCGGTTGCGCTGCCATCTTTGAAAAATACCTGAATCGCATTGCCGATCGCACGCTTGTCAGCTTGCAGATACTCTGCGCTGAAACGTCTATCTTCCGAGACTTCCATTTTTTCACGCAAGGCGTCGACGCGGGGGTCGTTCGCTGTTTCATCCTCATAATCATCGGCGCACAGATCCCCTTTTATCAGGCCGATGGCGATCATATATTGCAGGCAGTGGTCACGGTCAGCCGGATTGTCCAGCGGTCCGACCTTGTTGATAATGCGCTGTGCGGACTCCTGCGTCTTGACAACGATTTTATCGATATCATCCAGCCGCTCCCTGACTATGGGATGCAGGATAATAGCTGCTTCCACGGCGGTTTGTGCATGAAATTCGGCAGGAAAAGAGATCTTGAAAAGAATATTCTCCATGGTATAGGTTGCATACTCCTGCGAGAACTCGAGCCGATTTCCGCCAAACGAGACGTCCTGAAATCCCCATCCTTTGGCCGTGATGGCCGAGGGATAGCCCATTTCACCGCGCTGCGCCATCAAAGCCAGAAACAGCCCGCGTGAGGAGGCGTCGCCTGCCGCCCATGATTTGCGCGAGCCGGTGTTGGGCGCATGACGATAGGTGCGCAGTGAACTGCCGTCGAGCCAGGCATGTGACACCGCATTCATGCATTCATCACGGCTGCAGCCAAGCATGTGCGCACAAACTGCAGTAGAGGCAATACGTACCAGCATGACATGGTCAAGGCCAACCCGGTTGAAGCTGTTTTCCAGTGCGATGACTCCCTGCACTTCATGCGCCTTGACCATGGCGATGAGCACATCTTTCATGTTCAACGACGGCTTTCCTTCCCGCATCCCTGAGCGTGACTGGTAGTCGGCCAGTGCCATAATGGCGCCAAGGTTGTCAGAGGGATGCCCCCACTCCGCCGCCAGCCAGGTGTCGTTGAAGTCCAGCCAACGCACCATGGCACCGATATTCCAGGCCGCGCGCACGGGATCGAGTTCATAGGAGGTTCCGGGTACGCGGGCACCGCTTCCCTGCATGGTGGCTCCGGGGACAACCGGACCCAGCATTTTAGTGCACGCAGGATAATTCAGCGCCAGAAGCCCGCAACCAATGGTGTCCATCCAGTCATAACGCGCCGTTTGCATCGCTTCAGCAGAGGTTGTGACGTCATAGTGCATGACATAATCGATGATATCCTGAATGACCCTGTCGAACTCGGGACGGGTCGTATCCACTTCAGCGGCTTTGCTCATACTTTATGTCCGATCTTCCAACGGGGTGTATTTGAGGTTTTCAGGACCTGTGTAATTCGCAGAGGGGCGAATAATCTTTCCGTCTTCACGCTGCTCGATAACATGCGCCCCCCAGCCGGAGGTGCGGGAGATCACAAACAGCGGCGTAAACATCTCCGTCGGTACGCCCATCTGGTTATAAGAAACGGCTGAGAACCAGTCCAGGTTGGGAAACATTTTTTTCATCTCCCACATGGTGGTTTCCAGGCGTGATGCAACATCAAACATCAAGGTGTCGTTATTCTCCTGAGAGAGTTGCTTTGCGACGCGCTTGATCACTTCATTGCGCGGATCGCCAATGGTGTATACCGGATGCCCAAAACCGATGATGATCTCCCTGCGTGCAACACGCTCGCGAATGTCAGCCTCGGCCTCATCGGCAGAGGAGTAGCGCCGCTGGATGTGAAACGCCGCTTCGTTGGCGCCGCCATGTTTGGGACCTCTCAAAGCGCCGATAGCGCCGCTGATGCAGGAGTGCATATCCGCCCCTGTTCCAGCGATGACGCGTGCGGCGAAAGTGGATGCATTGAACTCATGCTCCGCATATAAAATCAGCGATACATGCATCGCTTTCACCCAGGATTCAGGCGGCGACTGCCCATGCAGCAGATGTAAAAAGTGCCCGCCGATGGAGTCATCATCGGTTTGCAGTTCGATACGCACGTTACTGTGACTGTAGTGATACCAGTAGATCAGCATGGAGCCAAAGCAGGCCATCAGGCGATCGGTGATATGGCGGGCGCCGGCTGCGGGATGCGCGCTCTCTTCGGTTTCGACACAGCCCAGCACCGAACAGCCTGTGCGCATGACATCCATCGGGTGCGTCTTTGCAGGGAGTTGTTCGAGCGTCTTTTTTACGGCATCAGGAAGATCACGCAGGGATTGAAGCCTGCTTTTGTAGGCATCCAGTTCGCTCTGATTGGGCAGTTTGCCATGCACAATCAAATAAGCGATCTCTTCGAACTCGGCCTGTTCGGCAAACTCAAGAATGTCGTAGCCGCGATAGTGCAGATCATTGCCG
>JADWMH010000016.1:7443-17683 GCA_015767355.1 Gammaproteobacteria bacterium | reverse complement strand
CAAATACAAGGAGCGCCGCCGTGAGACAGAAAATCGTATTCGTCATACACGTGAGAATCTTGAACGCCTCGAGGATCTGCTCGAGGAGATCTCAACCCAGTTGAAGCGCCTCAAACGCCAGTCTGCGACAGCCGAAAAATATAAGGAATTGAAAGCACTGGAGCGTGAACTCAAGGGCCAGTTGCTGGTATTGCGCTGGCAGGTGCTGGAGAGTGAGTTGCAGCAGGGTGAGCGTGGACTGGCTGAACAGGAGAACCGCCTGCAGGCTGCCATTTCGGTGCAGCGTCGCATAGAAGCGGAGATCGAAGCCGATCGTGACACTCATACTGAAGCAAATGATCTCTTTAACAACCGCCAGGCGGCTTTCTATGCCCTGGGCGCCGAAATTGCGGGTCTTGAACAGGCGATTCAGTATGCAAAAGAGAGCCGCGAAAAACAGCAACGGGATTTGAGCCGGACACAGGCTTCACTGCAGCATCTGGTGCAGGAGCAGAAGCAGGATGAACATCGCCTGGGAGAGCTGACTGCAGAGTTGCAAAAGCAGCAGCCGCTTCTCGAGGAGGCCCTCGAGGCTGAGCAGCAGGCCGATAAACAGTTGACGCAGGCGGAGGAGGCGCTGCAGCAGTGGCAGAGTGAATGGGACGGTTTTCATCAACAGGCGAATGAGCCGACACAGACAGCACAGGTTGAACGAACCCGCATCAATCATCTGGAACAGCAGCAACAGCAGCTGCAGCGCCGCATCGAGCGCAATCTGGAAGAGAGTTCCAACCTGCATGTGAGCAGTCTCGACGAAGAGATTGCCCGGCATGAAGAGCAGCAGAGCAGTTTGGCGGCATCTGTGGAGGAGGCTGAGGAGAAAACTGATGCGGCGCAATCGCAAATTGCCGCTTCCCGAGAACGTTTGAAGAGAGATGGAGAGCATCTGGACGACAGCCGTCGAAAATTACAGAGCGCGACGGGGCGTCTTGCATCTCTGCAGGCGCTGCAGAGGGCTGCAATGCAGGAGGGTGGGGAGAGCGCTGCCTGGCTGGCACAGCAGGGTGTGGACAAGGCACAGCGGCTGGCTCAACAAATCGATGTCGATGCGCATTGGCGGCGGGCGCTGGAAACAGTGCTGGGACATCATCTGCAGGCAGTCTGTGTTGATCAGATTGAACCTTTCAGCACCTCTGTCGATGCGCTGGGTGAAGGCGTCGTGGAGTTGCTTGGCAGAGGCAGCGCAGCACACAGCGCCGTGCGCGAGGATGCTTTACTTGGCAGGGTGAGTTCCCAACTTGATCTCTCTGCACTGCTTGGTGGAATAAGAGTCGCTGATTCGGTGAGTGACGCCCTCGACAAACGCCATACATTGCAACCTGGCGAGTCTTTGATCACCGCCGAAGGCGTATGGGTTGGCGCGAACTGGATGCGATTTGGTCAGGAACAGGGCGCCAAGCAGGGTGTGCTGGAGCGGGAACAGGAGGTGCGGGAAGTGGATGCATCGAGCCGCCTGCTGCAAACAGAAGTGGAGAGTCTTCAGCGGCAGCATGAGGCTGCGCTCGAGAGTTTGCGCGAGATGGAGCAGCAGCGGGAACAGCGTCAGCTCTCCCTGAATCAGTTGAATCATGAACTCTCGGAAGTGCGTTCAAAACTGAGCGGCAAGCGCATGCGTGCGGAACATATCAGAAATCGTGTTGAGACTCTCGGCGCAGAGCGCAGTGATCTTCACAAGCAGATCAGTGAATCTGAAGAGTCTGCACAAATTGCCCAGGGCAAGCTTTATCAGGCACTGGAAATCAGTGAAACCATGGCGTCGAAACGCACTGTGCTGGAGCAGCAGCGGGATCAACTGCGCAAGCAGGTCAATGATGTGCGTGAACAGAATGCCGCCAAACGCCAGGGCTATCACCAGCTTGCCCTGAAGTCTGAATCGATGCGTTCCCAGCAACAGGGGCTGCTGCAGGGGCAGCAACGCATCAATGAGCAGCTGCGGCAAATAACAGCCCGGCGTGACGAGCTGAACGAAGCGCTGAGTAACAATGAATTGCCGCTGCAGGAGCAGCAGCAGAAGCTTGCGTTGCAACTGCAGGAACGTGTCGCCGCGGAAACAGAATTGACGGCGGCCCGCAATGCGTTGCAGGAGATTGATAACGGCTTGCGCGGCAGGGAGAAAAAGCGGCATGAGGCGGAACAGCTGGTGCAGCAGCATCGCTCTGCACTGGAACAGGAGCGCATACAGCATCAGGAAATAGCTGTGCGCGTTAAAACACTGGAGGAGCAGCTCAATGAAGCCTCCTATGACAGGGAAGAGCTGTTGCGCAGCATCCCCGGGCATGCCAATGTCAGCGAGTGGCAGCAGCAGCTGGAGAAAACCACGTCAAGAATTCAAAGGTTGGGGCCCATCAACCTGGCGGCAATCGATGAGTTCAGAGAACAATCCGAGCGTCTCGAGCATCTGACTGAGCAGCACGATGATGTTCTCGAAGCACTGGCGACACTGGAGGAGGCGATACACAAAATTGACCGTGAAACCCGCAGCCGGTTCAAGGATACTTTCGAGATGGTCAACAGCGGTTTTATCGAACTGTTTCCCAAACTATTCGGTGGCGGAAAGGCCTATCTGGAACTCACCGGCGATGATCTGCTAAATGCCGGTGTGGGTGTCATGGCAAGGCCGCCAGGGAAGCGCAACAGCAGCATCCAACTGCTCTCCGGAGGCGAAAAAGCGCTCACTGCAGTAGCGCTGGTATTTGCGATATTCCGTCTCAATCCGGCCCCTTTCTGCATGCTCGATGAAGTCGATGCGCCGCTGGATGACGCCAATGTGGGACGTTTTTGCTCTCTGGTCAAAGAGATGTCAGAAACTGTACAATTCATCTTTATTACACACAATAAAGTCACCATGGAGATGGCGTACCAGCTGCAGGGCGTCACCATGCATGAACCCGGCGTTTCGCGCCTGGTGTCAGTGGATGTTGAGGAGGCGGCCCAGATGGCCGCGATGTAGTCAGAATCATGGTCATATCAGTAACGAATCCGCAAAAAGCCCGTATGAATGCCGTCATTGCGAGGGAGCCTAAGCGACTGCGGCAATCTCCAAACAAGATTGCCGGGAGTGATTGATGGAGTCTTCTGAATTACGTTTTCTGATTCTGGCTCTGGGTATTCTGTTTGTCGCCGCAATTTATTTGTGGGAGCGCCACAAGAGTGCGCATGCGCAGCGTAATCGCCGAAAAAGAATGCAGAAGAAGATTGAGAGTCATCACCTCCGGGATGATCGTCATCATTCAGGTGGGAAAAAAGATGGTTCTGAAGATGATTCTGTAGAGGTTGCTGCCTGGCATGAAGAGCTCACTTACTCTGCTCCGGCTGATGAACAGCAGGGAAATGCCACACAGAGTCTCTCCGGAGAGATGGAGGAGATAGAGATCGAGCATCCTTCGCGGGAGGAGGAGATTTTAAGCCTGAGCGTTGCCTCCAGGCGAAAATTCTTTACCGGCGATGCCATCGTCAGTGCGCTGTATGCTGCCGGTCTGTCGCCGGGTCCGATGGATGTCTACTATCATTATAATGGCGCTGAAGAGTTGTTTGCCGTTGTCAGTATGGTCAACCCGGGAACCTTTCCTCAGGATATGAGCCGTTTCAGAAGTCCCGGGCTGTCGCTCTTTGCCAGGCTTCCGGGGAGCCTCGACGGGGAAGAGATTCTTGAGGTGATGTATGAAACGGCACTGCTGCTCGCTGAAAATCTTGATGGCACCCTGCTTGGATTTGATCACAAACCGCTGACGGAGGAGACACTGGATGAAATGCGTGCACTTGCATCCACCATGCCGGCGCTTCGCCGCAGCGTCAAGGTTAGTGAGGAGTGAATCAACAGCAACAGTCAAAAGAGCAGATAGAGCAGCAGACAGAACATCTGCGTGAACTGCTTCGCAGGTACAATCACCACTATTATGTGCTTGACGAGCCACTGGTTCCGGACAGTGAATATGATCGCCTGTTTCATCAACTCAAATCACTCGAGGAGCAGCATCCAGAGCTGATTACCGCTGACTCTCCGACGCAGCGTGTCGGAGCCGCTCCACTGAGTGGTTTCGAGGAAGTGCATCACAAGGTGCCGATGTTGTCGTTGGGCAATGTGTTCAGTGAAACCGATCTGATGGATTTTGAGCAGCGCCTCAGGGATCGTCTGGCCAGTGATGATCTGCTCGACTATGAGGTGGAGCCTAAACTGGACGGACTGGCAATTAGCTTGCGCTATGAAAATGGCGTGCTTGTGCAGGCCGCAACACGCGGGGATGGAACCCGGGGTGAGGATGTCACCCGGAATGTGCGCACCATTAAGTCCATTCCCCTGAAATTGATCGACGGTGACTATCCACAGGTACTCGAGGTTCGCGGCGAGGTTTTTATGCAGCTTGCGGGTTTCAATGCCTTTAATAAAAAGGCGCTCGCACGGGGTGAAAAACCCTTTGCCAACCCGCGCAATGCAGCAGCAGGCAGCCTGCGTCAGCTTGACTCCCGCATCACGGCCAAACGCCCGCTGGCTTACTATGCTTACGGGATCGGTGAAGTCGATGCAGATCCCGGCGTCACCCAGAGCGGGGTAATGATGCGTCTCAGGGAGTGGGGCATTCCTGTCTCTCCAGAGTTGAAAGTGGTTACCGGAGCCAAAGGCTGTCTGGACTACTATCATGATTTGATGCGGCGGCGTGACTCTCTGGCGTATGATATCGACGGCATTGTCTACAAGATCAACAGCCTTGAAAAACAGCGGACGCTCGGTTATGTCAGCCGCGCCCCGCGCTGGGCCATTGCGCACAAGTTTCCGGCGCAGGAGGAGCTGACTGTCGTCGAGGCGGTCGAGTTCCAGGTCGGTCGCACCGGCGCTATTACCCCGGTGGCGCGCCTGCAGCCGGTTACGGTGGCGGGAGTAGTCGTCAGCAACGCCACGCTGCACAACATGGACGAAGTGCTGCGCAAGGATATCCGTGTTGGTGATACAGTCATTATCCGCCGCGCCGGTGATGTCATCCCCGAGGTTGTCTCTGTTGTCGGTGATCGCAGGCCTGCCGGCGCCAGTGCCATTGTGATGCCGCAGAAATGCCCTGTGTGCGGCTCGGATATACTGCGTGCAGAGGGCGAGGTGGTTGCCCGCTGCAGCGGAGGCCTCTACTGCAGCGCACAGCGCAAGGAGGGCATCAAACATTTTGCTTCGCGCAAAGCGATGGATATCGACGGGCTGGGTGACAAACTGGTCGAGCAGCTGGTTGACGCCGGACTCATCGAGAATATTGCGGGCCTCTATCAACTGCATGTTGAAGATGTCGCCGGGCTGGAGCGCATGGGTGAAAAATCCGCCGGCAACCTCATGGATGCACTGCATAAAAGCAAAACTTCATCGCTCTCCCGGTTTCTGTTTGCACTGGGGATCCGTGAGGTGGGGGAGGCTACGGCAAAAAGCCTGGCGCAGGAGTTTCTGACCCTCGATGCGATCATAGCGGCCGATGAAGAGCGCCTGCAGCAGACGCCCGATGTGGGCCCCATCGTTGCTACACATATTGTCTCGTTTTTTCAGCAGCCGCATAATCTCGAGGTGCTCGGGAAATTGCTGGCAGCCGGAATCGAGTGGCCTGAAGTGCAGCGCCAGCAGGGAGAGATGCCGCTGCAGGGAAAGACAATCGTGCTGACAGGAGCGTTGAGCCGTCCGCGTTCTGAATTCAAACAGCAGCTGCAGCAGCTTGGCGCCAAAGTCACCGGCAGCGTCTCCAGGAAAACAGACTACGTTGTTGCAGGCGAAGCGGCAGGATCAAAGTTGGAGAAGGCCGAGTCGCTGGGCGTTACGGTTTTGAATGAAGCAGGGTTAGAGGAATTGCTTGCATTAAAAGAGTGAACATATTGTTGCCTTGCAAGGATTTTTCTTGGCGGGCTTTGCGTCTTTGCGAGAGACTAAAGGATTTTTAGGTTTCGCTAGTATTATCAACAGAGGATTACATGCGCCTGACTGAACAACAACTCATCGAGCTTGGCAAAGCGACTATCCACAAGCAGGCGCAGGCCGTGGCGGATCTGGAGTCACAGATCAACGGCAGTTTTGCGGCGGCGGTGAAAGCTATACTCTCGGGAAAAGGCCATACCATTATCTGCGGTATGGGGAAATCCGGGCATATCGGCGCCAAGATCGCTGCTACCCTGGCCTCGACCGGAACGCCTGCATTCTTTCTCCATCCTGCAGAAGCCTTTCATGGCGACCTGGGAATGATCACATCCCGGGATGTGATCGTGCTCATCAGTTACTCTGGCGAGACTGACGAGGTCAACAAGCTGATTCCCAGTCTGAAGAGCTTCGGCGTCACCATCATCTGCATCGTCGGAGAGCTCAATTCAACGCTGGCGCACAACTCGGACATCGTGCTGACAATGAGCGTCGATCGCGAAGCCTGCCCGAACAACCTGGCGCCCACCAACTCAACCCTGACGACCCTGGCAATCGGCGATGCAGTTGCCGTTGCCCTGATGGAGGAGCGCCAGTTCCAGCCGGGTGATTTCGCCCGCTTCCATCCGGGAGGCTCGCTCGGACGGCGGCTGCTGACACAGGTGAAGGATGTCATGCATAAATCACCGCTGCCGGTTGTTGCTCCTGGAACATCATTGCTGGAAACCATCGGCATCATGAACAACGGTCGTCTCGGCACGGCGATTGTCGTTGCCGACAACCGGGTTCTGGGCATCATTACCGATGGAGATCTGCGGCGCGCCATTGCGCAGGGAGAGTCATTTTTCAGCAATAAAAGTGATGACATCATGACCACCACCCCGGTCACCATCGATCAGAATGAGCGCTTCGCGACGGCCGAGCAGATCATGCTGGAGAGAAAGATCAACTCCCTGGTGGTCGTCGATGAACAGCAGCAGCTCTGTGGAATCCTGCAAATCTACGATTTGTAATCCCCTGAATCAGCAATTCTAAATGTAGAGAGAGACTCACCACGAAGGAGACGAAGTGCACGAAGACATTTTTTGTACACAGTTGATTCTTCGTGGTCTTCGTGCGCTTCGTGGTAAAAGTCTTTTGAAATGTCGATATTCTATTGCTGCATTGAGAATTGCTCACCCTGAATTCCAATTCTTGACTTATCTTTCTCTAAAGTTTACATTCTAAAGTATCAACTTAATGATATGTGAGGTTCGCAATGCGTGCAACAGCAAAAGATCTCAGATTCCACTCTACGGAACTGCTCAACACAGTAAAGAGAGGCGAAGAGGTTATTATCACCTATCGTGGAAAAGCTTGTGCCAAGTTGGTTCCCATCGAGGAGGATAATGAACATAACCTGGCGCCAGGGGAGCTGTTTGGTATCTGGAAGGATAATGACCAGGTGAAAAATGTAGAAGATTATGTCAGAAACATAAGGAAAGGTAGATTCAATAATTGATTAATACGCTGATCGATACCGACGTCATCATCTGGTACATGCGCGGTAACCAAAATGCATCCAAAGCCCTGCAGAAGCACCATGGATTTGCGATTTCAGTCATCACCTATATGGAGTTAGTCCAGGGTATGAGAAATAAAAACGAGCTGATTTCACTACGCAAATCGCTAAGATCATGGGGCACAGAGGTTATCTATGTTACAGAGGAGATATCCAGCAAAGCGATGTTTTACGTCGAGCAGCATTTTTTAAGCCACTCGGTGCAACTCGCGGATGCCTTGATAGGCGCTACCGCCGTTTCTTGTGGTTTGCCGTTGTTAACAGGCAACGCCAAACACTACAGAATCGTCAAAGAGATCAAGCTCTCCAGGTTCAAGCCATAGAAACCGTGAAATTATTTTGCATGCTGGCGACTGTATTCATACATCACGATCGAGGCTGCGATGCTGACATTGAGGCTTTCGGTCTGCCCAAACTGCGGAATCGAGAGGCATTGAATGTCATACCGGCTGCGGTCAAAACTGATGCCACGCTCCTCGTGTCCCATGACGAAGGCGCTTTTTTCCGGAAGCTCTGTCGCGTTTAAAGTCGTGCTGCAGCCGGGTTCCAGTGTGAAGAGCTGGTAGCCGCGCTCAATCAGTTCCTGATAGCAGTCGTCAAAGTGTTCATGGAAACGGGCCGGAACCTTTCTGAAAGCCCCCTTGGACGGCGCAGGGTCGAACGGCGGGATATCGATGAGGTGAATCTCATGCACGCCGAAGCTCTCGCCGCTGCGAAAGATCTTGGCGATATTGAAGCCCGCATTGAGATGATCGAGTACAAAGATCATCTGCTGACAGCCGGGTAAAGCCGCTGCATTTCTCTGCCGCTGCTTGGTATAGCGCCGCAGCATCTGCTCATAGTAGTGGCGGCGCTCCTGTTTTGACAACTTACGTTTGTTTGGCATCTCGCTATATCGCGGTCAGAAGACCGCTCCTACAACATATCTCATGTTTTTTACCACAGATACACACAGATAAACACAGATTAACAGGGCCTCTTGAAAAACGCTCAAAAGCTGTCATTTCGACTGAAAGGAGAAATCTTCACTTATTGGTTCATAAGATCTCTCACATTCGTTCGAGATGACAAAACTCACAATTTACGAATTTTACAAATGTCTCAATAGTATCTGTGTGCATCTGTGTTTATCTGTGGTTCAACTTCTTTTGATGATGGCGTAAAAAAGCCCCGTATCAACGGGGCTTCGATTGCTGTGCTGGTTGATCCCGCCCTACTTGCCGGCAATCTCTTCCAGCTGTTTGGCCTTGATCACCTGGCCGTTCAGCGCTGCATCTTTCGCAGAGCGCCCAAAGGCGACCGACATCAACTGCGAGTAGTAGAGCACAGGCATGTCGAACTTGGTGCCGTGGGTGTCGTTGATCTGACCCTGGTAGACCTCGACGTTCATCTGGCAGACAGGGCAGGGTGTGACGATCATGTCGGCGCCGTGATCATAGGCGGATTCGAGAATGCCCTTGATCATCTCCTGTGATTTCTCCGGTTCGGAGAAGGCCAGTGCGCCGCCGCAGCATTGTACCTTTTTCTCGTAGTCAGGAACCGAGTCGGCGCCGAGGGCGTCGACCATTTTGTCGAGATAGACAGGATTTTCGAATGACTCTCCGGCTATGCCGAATGGACGGTTGGTCTGACAGCCGACGTATCCGGCTATCTTCAGACCTTCCAGCGGCTTCGTGACCTTGGCTGCAATTGCATCGAAACCGATGTCTTCAACAAGCACTTCCGCCATATGTCTGATGGGTGTCTGGTTAGTCAGCTTGAGACCAGCCTCTGCAAGTGCTGTATTGGCTTCAGCAAACATACCGGGGTCATCATGAAGGCGCTCGGCTGCCTCCTTGGTAGAGAGCCAGCAGGCTGCACAGGTGGCGACGATCTCCTGATCGGGGTTGTGCTCCTCGGAGAGCGCAATGTTGCGCGCCGAGAGTGTCAGACGCGGCAGTTCGCCGCCGCCGGCATAGCCGATCGAGGCGGAGCAGCAGTTCCAGTCGGGAATGGTGTTGAGCTTGATATCCAGCTCTTCACACATGGTCTCGACAGAAACCAGGTAGTTGGATGAAGATGCGCCTTTTTGCGAGGAGCACCCGGGGTAAAACGAATATTCACGTGTTGCCATGGTTTATGCTCCTCAGGCCTTGTGCTTTTCGAGACGGGCTGCTTCCAGCTCTTCGGCTTTTTTGATCGCATTCTGGAAGCCCTTGAGGTCCTTGACGGCGTGGCCGCCAAAAAACTCCATCGGGTTCATGCGCTTGGCTTTCCACATCGCCATGCCGATATCCTTGTTCTTCATGGCTGTTTTCATGCCTTCGCCAACCTTGAAATAGAGATCGACACCGAGCTTGAGCTCGTTGACGCGCCCCTTTTTCATGAGGTTGTCCCAGAACAGCTGTGCAAATTTTGCAGTTGGCTGCTCCTTGGGCTGCATGCCGAGGCGTTTTGCGTAGTGCGCCAGGCCGTGCATGATGTGGGTGATGGGAACTTCACGCGGGCAACGCACGATGCAGTTGTAGCAGGAGGTGCACATCCACATGGAGTCGGAGCTCAGGACCTCTTCACGCTTGCCGGCGCGAATCATCATGAACAGCTCCTGTGGGGGATGATCCCAGGCGTTGCCCAGCGGGCAGGATCCCGAGCATACACCACACTGCATGCACATCTTGACCCATTCGCCTTCCTCGACATTTGCTTCAACTTCGTTGAGGAAGCTGTTGCGATACTTCTCGATCATGTTGGTATTGAGATCGCTCATAACGAATGCTCCTTAG
>JADWMH010000016.1:0-7343 GCA_015767355.1 Gammaproteobacteria bacterium | reverse complement strand
TAGTCTTCACCACGCTGGCAGCCCATCATGATGACGCCGTCGTAGCCATTGTTCATGGCGTCGGTGACCCATGAGACGCTGACGGAGCCAAGGCAGCGAACCGGGATGACGCGCGCCCAGGGGCTCACCTCTTTGCCGCTGATTGCAGCCTGGTCGAGCGCCGGATAGGCGTCGTTTTCACATGCAAGCACCAGGATCCGTGGTTTTTCGTCGAACTCGTCCGGAATCTCGACATTCTTGATCTGCTGGCCGACTGTTTCGACCGAGTAGTTCTCGAAGGAGATGACGCGCACCGGGCAGGAGCCCATGCAGGTGCCGCAGCGACGGCAGCGCGACTCGTTGTACATCGGGAAGCCTTTGTCATCCTCATCGATGGCGCCGAAGGGACACTCTACAGTACAGCGTTTGCACTGGGTGCAGCCCTCTTTGCGAAAGGTGGGGAAGGAGAGGTCGCCGACACGCGGATGCACGGCATTGTTGCTGCCTGCATGCTCCAGCGCCTGGATGGCCTTCAGGGCAGCGCCGGTTGCATCGTCCTGCGCCTGCTTGATATCCATGGGACGGCGCACAGGGCCGGCTGCATAGATGCCGGTGCGGCGGGTCTCATAAGGGAAGCAGATAAAGTGCGAGTCGGTAAAACCCCATTTGAGCTGCGGCAGGTCGGTGCCCTGGCGATACCCGAGGTTCAGGATGGAGTCGACGGAGACTTCAGGCGCTGCTTCAGCGGCTTCTTCTATCGCATCACCAACAACTTCGCTTTCACCGCCGGCTTCGCCGGTCTCTATATCCTCGATGCCTGCGTAGGGATCCGGACCGGAGTTGGGAATCATGCCGACATCGAGAACCACCAGGTCGCATGCCATCTCGGCATCGTCATTCAGGATCAGATCCTTGAACTTGACGGTGGGAGAGTCGCCTGCAACCACCTCGGAGACAATGCCCTTGGTAAAGGTGATCATCGCCTGCTGGCCTGCGCGGTAAAAATCCTCACCGGCAGCGCCAGGAGTGCGCAGGTTGTCGAACATGATAGTGGTGCTGCAGCCGGGGTTCAGATCCTTGCAGTAGATCGCCTGCTTGATCGCAACCAGGTCGCCGATGCCCGAGTGGTAGGGGAGTTCACCCTCTTTATCGGAACTTTGGCCAACATTCTGTACGAATGCAACGGACTGCACCTCTTTGCCGTCCGAGGGGCGCTTGATCGGTCCGCCGTCAGCGGCCTTGGCAAGCTCCTCCATCTCGGCATTGGTGATGATGTCGGCAGAGTTGGCATAGTTATATGCAGAAAGTTTGCTGGGATCGAACAGGGTAAAACCAGAGGCCTGTACGATCGATCCGAAATTTTCGGTGGTGGTCGAGCCGGATTCGGTGCTGATATCCGCAGAGAAACGCCCGGGAGCACCGGAAGTCTTGCTGACGATGCTGTTGAGATGCACGGTGATATTGCTATCGGCTTCTACAGCAGCGATCATCTCCTCCACACCGGTCTCGATCGGTTGCGGAAGATCTGCGGTTCTGCTGTTGGATGTGCCGGCAGCTGCCGCCTTGAAAGGTACCCGCTTGTACCACTTGGCGGCCCAGCCGCCCAGAGCGCCGCTCTTTTCAACGATATGCGCTGTGTAACCAGCCGCCGCCGCTTCTATTGCGGCAGTCATGCCGGTAACGCCGCCGCCGACGACCAGAATGTTTTTGTTGAGTGTCTGCTCACCTGAAGGAGCCGGTGCTTTCGATGACCTGAGCTCGGCGCAGGCCATGCGGATATAGTCGTCCGCCATCTCCTGGGTCGTCTCCTGGTGCTCGTCGTCCTCGGGGCGAACCCAGATGACGCCTTCACGCAGGTTTGCGCGTGTCATGGCGACATCGCTGAAGTTGAATGCCTCGACCTTGGCGCGTCGTGAACAGGCAGCGATCATCACGTGGGTCACGCCATCGTTGTCGATGTCGTTGTGGATCATCTCCACGCCTTCCTTCGAGCACAGCATTTCGTGGCTCTTGCATTCAGACATCTTGCCTTCACGCGTGGCGGTCATCTCGATCTGAGAAGCGTCCAGCCTGTCGCCAATGCCACAGCCGGTGCAGAGATAGCCGGTATATTTGATTTCATCTGACATGATTAGGCCTCCGTACTTGCAACGCGGTTAACAACCTGAATGGCGCGCAGTGCAGCGCCGGTCGCGTGTTGTACAGCGCGGTTGACATCCAGTGCCTCGGATGCAACACCTGCTGCAAAAATACCGCCGTTTTTCTCATCGGCTTCGATAAAGCCTTCGCGGTTGACGACGATATCGACAGGGAACTTGTCAGCATCGACGCTGGGCTCCATGCCTGTCGCCAGGATCACAAGGTCATGCGCCTGCGCATAGCGGTTGTAGCCTTCGGTATCGACGCCGTTGCAGACGGGGTTGCCGTCGCTGTCCTGGGTCACGCTGGCGACCTTGGATTTAACGAACTTGACGTTGTCGTTTTCCTGGACCTTTTTATAGAAGTCTTCGAAGCGGTCGATGGAGCGGATGTCGATATAGTAGATGGTGACATCGGCATCATCGCCCAGAGCATCGGTGACGTAGTTGGTCTGCTTCAGGGTGGCCATGCAGCAGATGCGGGAGCAGTGATAGAGATGGTTGCGGTCACGCGAGCCGGCGCACTGGATAAAGGCGATGTTCTTCGCCTCCTTGCCGTCTGACGGACGTACAATTTTGCCGCCCGTGGGTCCCTTGGGGTCACACATGCGTTCAAATTCGACATTGCTCAGCACGTTGTCAAAACGGTCGTGGCCGTAGGGCTGAATCTTGTCCGCATCATAGGGCTGCCAGCCGGTTGCCCAGATGACTGCGCCGCAGTTGAATTTGACCTCCTCTTCCTGCATGTCGAGATCGACAGCGTCGACCTTGCAGGCAGCCTTGGCCTTGTCGGCCTCTTCGGTGCCGATGATCGCGGGATCAAGCACGTAGCGCATCGGATGCGCCATCACATGAGGAAGATAGGCACCCTTGCGTTTGGACATGCCGTAGTCGTATTCGTTGTCGAACTCCGCTTCAACCACCTTGGCGCAGTCGCCGCAGCCGGTGCAGTTTTCATTGATGTAACGCGGGCTCAACGTGATGGTGGCGTTGTAGTTGCCAGCTTCACCTTCGAGGCTGGTCACCTCCGCCATGGTCAGCACAGTGATGTTGGGGTTCATCTTGGTGCGGCGCTGGTTGATCTCCAGTCCACAGGTGGGAAAACACATCTTGGGGAAATATTTATAGAACTGGCTGACGCGTCCGCCCAGATAGGGGCGCTTTTCGACCAGCACCACGCGTTTTCCGGTTTCTGCGGCTTCGATGGCAGCGGTCATCCCGCTGATACCGCCTCCGACCACCAGAATGGTTTCGTTGGTTGCGACGACTTCCGTCATGGATCTTCCTCCGTCACGGATGAATGAAAAAATAACAGGCAACCGTCAGATCACCTGCAACTATCCAAAAAATTTAGCAGATCTTACTCCCCTTATGGTCAGGGGGATATAGCCCGCGGGGGATAGTTTCTATTGAAATTTCAAATATGGAGATAGAACTGATCAATGTATTGATGCGATTGTCGTTATAATCCCTCAAGAGATGTAACTTCTCAATAATTTCGGGCAAGGCAGCACACCCATAGGATGTGTTGAGGCACGATGCGCATCATTCGCGATTAATGCACTGCGTTAATCCAATCTGCACTTCTTCAATAATATCAACTGGAATTTCTATACTGTGTCAGAAACAATGCAATCCTACATGATCGAAACGGAACCCTATTTTGAGCCGGTTGGCGAGGAGATCATGATCTTCGAAGCCGCCTGGAGAAACGCTTTGCCGGTGTTGTTGAAAGGGCCGACAGGTTGCGGCAAGACGCGTTTCATGGAGCACATGGCGTGGCGCTTGAAACGTCCGCTGATCACGGTCTCCTGCCACGACGACCTGACGGCGTCCGACCTGGTGGGCCGCTATCTCATCAAGGGTGGCGAGACCACCTGGGTCGACGGTCCGCTGGCGCGTGCTGTGCGTCACGGGGCCATCTGTTACCTCGATGAAGTCGTCGAGGCGCGCAAGGATACAACCGTGGTTATCCACCCGCTTGCCGATGATCGCCGCGAACTGCCGATCGAGAAGCTTGGCGAAGTGCTGTGGGCAACCCCGGATTTCGGCCTTGCCATGTCATACAACCCGGGTTACCAGAGCGTACTCAAGGATCTCAAGCAATCGACCAGGCAGCGCTTTATTGCGCTTGAATTTGATTATCCGGAGATGGAACTCGAACAGACAATTATCGTCAAGGAGTCCGGCATTGACGCAGCCGAGGCGAAGCAGCTGGTGAAATTCGCCCACATGACGCGCAACCTCAAGGGGCAGGGGCTGGACGAAGGTGCGTCAACCCGTCTGCTGGTGCATGCGGCCAAGCTGATGGTTGACGGCGTCGCCCCGGTGATCGCCTGCCAGTGCGCCATTTCACAGGCGCTGACGGACGATAGTGATATGCTGGCGGCAGTCAATGAACTCAGCGCAACACTCTTTTAAAGATGAACCACGGAAAACACGGAATTGTTCTGTCATCCCGAGGGAAATGAGGCACGAACGACGAGGGATTTTGAACACCAAGATCTCTCCTGCGTCGAGATGACAATGATGGAAGAGCACAGGGTCTGTTTTTCTCCACAGATGTACACAGATAAACACAGATAAACACAGATGAAGAGATCTCATGCATATCTGTGTGCATCCGTGTTTATCTGTGGTCAATTCTTTTTTTTCGTGTTTTCGGCGTGTTCCGTGGTTAAAAAAGGGATTATATGACTCATATCACTTGAACAATCCGGCAAACAGGGCGATATTAAGGAGAGAGCAGTCGCTACGCTTGTCCAAGACGCTAAAGAGGAGCAGATGATGGATACAAACGAAATGAAATCAAAGTTGCAGCATGCTTATGAAACCATGCTGTCACATGTTGAGGAGTTCCTCAAAAATGAAAAAACCACCCTCGGTGATGCATTGCAGCAGGCGCAGACACGGCTGCATGATCTGGGGGATTTGTCCCGTGATGAGATTGACGGCATCAGCAGCGAGTTTGTAAAAAACCTCAAGGATGTGGGGGAGGAGGCGCATGAGATCAGGGAGGGACTGGGGAGTGCACTGAAAATGGATGCCATGTATATTTCGTCCGGCATCATGGATCGATTGAAAATGGTTGCGGACCAAACCTCCCTGGAGTTGATTCAGTTGAACGAAGAGCTTGCTGAAAGAATCAGGGAGCGTGAACAGGAGCAGCAGCAGAGTGACTCTGATAAAGAGGAGCAGCAGGATGTTTAAAGAGATACCGGTCAATGAAGCGCATGTTTATGCCTTCAAGGTCAGTGGAAAACTGACTGATGCGGATTATCAGGAGTTGATTCCCCGCGTCGAGGAGATACTGCAGCAGGAGACCCCCATCTCACTGCTGATCACGCTGGAAAATTTCGAGGGCTGGGAAGCGAAGGCTGCCTGGGATGATTTTAAATTCGGCGTCAAGCATCAGCAGGACTTCGCCCGTATCGCCGTGCTCGGCGAGAATGCCATGGAACACTGGATCACAATGATCGGCAACGCCTTTGTTGATACGGAAGTGCGTTATTTTGACGAAAGCCAGTCGCAACAGGCGCTGCAGTGGCTGGGGCAGGTGACAAACCGGGTCGAGCGCGACATCTATACAGGATATCGCCATATCATGCTGGCCACCGATTTCTCAGAACACTCTGAAAGGGCGCTGCAGCGTGCGCAGGAACTTGCGCTCGTCAGCAATGCCAACTTCTCCCTGCTGCACGTGGTCGATGATCTGATGATGCCGGGTGAGTTTTATGATCTTGCTACCGATATCGAACTGGAGAAAACACTGCTGGAAGTGGCGCACAAAAGGATGGACGAACTGGTGGCAAGCGTAGACACAGCCAATCTCAAAGCCGAAGTCATCACCGGCAACCCCGGCCATGCCATTACCCACTATGCGCATGAGCATGATGTCGACCTGATCGTTATCGGCTCGCACGGACGCCGCGGCATCGAACGGTTGCTGGGATCCAGCGTTAACTCGGTGCTGCACAACGCCTCCTGCGACGTGCTGACAGTCCGCCTGTAGGGCTTTTTCAACCACAAAAAAACACGAAAAGCACGAAAACGGGCAAGCGATTGTTTATGATCCTATCGTGGTCAGACGACCACTCCTTCAATAATATTGAGTCAATCCGACGAGTGTAGGAGCGGTCGTCTGACCGCGACTCCCTAACCCGGCGACTCCTGCGGCGTGGCTTCAACGACAGGCTCTTTTGCTGTCTGCTTCTGCTGCCAGTGGTCGATGACGTTCTTCAGTGCGATGATGGAGCCCAGGCCAAGGAATGCGCCGGGCGGCAGGATGGCGAGCAGAGCGCCCTTGAATCCCTCGATTTGAATGGTCCAGTCCCTGGCAGCTTCGCCGAACATCAGGTGCGCCTGCGAGAGCAGGGTGCCCTGACCGATCAATTCGCGGCTTGCGCCAAGCACGAACAGCACCAGTGTAAAGCCGATGCCGATTGCCAGGCCATCGACGGCTGCCTTGGCGGGGTTGTTTTTTGAGGCGAAGGCCTCGGCGCGGCCGATGATGGCGCAGTTGGTGACGATCAGCGGGATGAAGATGCCGAGGATCTTGTAGAGGTCGAAGAAGTACGCCTTCATGGAGAGTTCCACCGCCGTCACGAACGAAGCGATCACCAGCACGAATACAGGCAGCCTCACTTCCGGGCGCACCACGTGGCGGATCAGTGATACCGAGGTGTTGGAGAGCAGCAGCACAAGGGTGGTCGCCAGCCCCAGTCCCAGTCCGTTGATGGCGGTATTGCTGACCGCCAGCAGCGGACACAGGCCAAGCAGCGCCACCAGCGCCTGGTTATTGCCCCATAGGCCGTTGCTGATAATCTCTCGATAGCTGTTCATGATAGGTTTTTTCCCTCACTGCCTCTTTTATTCAGCATTTTTAATTTCATGTTTTAAAGTTGTCATCTCGACGCAGCATGTAAGAGATCATTTTCTCTCGCTAAGACGCCAAGAACGCAAAGGTTTTTCTTGGCGAGCTTTGCGCCTTTGCGAGAGTCATTATAGAAGTTTGACACATTTGTAAAGATGTTGACCACTCAATGATTATTCATTGCGTCTGAGTTTCAGCATCAGCCTCAATATTTACTTTTTTGGGCATCTCTTTCTGAGCCTCAACCTGAGCCTCGATAAGGTAGCGTTTGAAAATCGCCTGGTGCTCCTGGTCGAAATAGAGCAGTGCTTTCCTGACGCTGTTGACTATCGCACGCGGGGTGATGGTGGCAC
>JADWMH010000295.1 GCA_015767355.1 Gammaproteobacteria bacterium | reverse complement strand
CGGAGACAACCTCTGCGCCAAGCAGACGCATGCGATAGACATTGGCCTCCTGACGGGCGATGTCGACTTCCCCCATATAGACGACGCATTCAAGACCCAGGCGCGCAGCAACGGTTGCTGTTGCAACGCCATGCTGTCCTGCCCCGGTCTCTGCAATGATACGGTTTTTACCCATGCGTTTGGCTAGCAGCGCCTGACCGATGGTGTTATTCACCTTGTGGGCACCGGTATGATTGAGATCTTCGCGCTTCAGATAGATCTGGGCGCCGCCGAGTTCACGGCTCCAGCGCTCGGCATGGTAGAGCGGCGACGGTCGTCCGACATAGTTTGCCAGGTCCGCATCCAGTTCACTGAGGAACGCCTCATCCTGCATGTAGCGCTCATAGGCGTGATTCAACTCAGAGAGCGCACCCATCAGTGTTTCAGAGACAAAGATGCCACCGTAGGGGCCAAAATGGCCGCGTTGGTCCGGCATCTCATGCCAGTTAGTCGGTATTTCGATCGCCAATTTCGACTCCTCGAATCAGTTGTTTAATTGCTTCCGCATCTTTGATGCCTTTTATCATCTCTCTTTTAGCGCCCTGCGCCGCTTCAACGCCACCGCTGACATCCACCCCCCATGGATGAACAGCACGAATCGCAGCTGTGACGTTGTGCGGGGTTAAGCCTCCCGCCAGTACAATTTCAGCACAGAGGTCGGCTGGAATCAGCGACCAGTTGAAACTCTCCCCGGTTCCGCCTGGAACTCCTGCACGATAGCTGTCCACCAGCAGTCCGCAGGATCGATGATAAAGCTCTCTCTGTTCATGCAAATTCACTCTCGGCTTCATGCGAATCGCCTTGATATACGGCTTGCCCTGTGCAGAACAAAAGGCGGGAGATTCGTCGCCGTGAAACTGGATCAGGTCAATCGGAACCTGGCGAATGACATGCTCTACCTCGTCAGCCGGTGCATTCACAAAGAGTGCGACTTTGGTGACAAATGGCGGCAACGCCGAGGCAATCTCTGCCGCATGATCGATCTCCACGCACCTGGGACTGTTGGCATAGAACACCAGCCCGATAGCGTCGGCGCCTGCAGCGGCAGCGGCAACTCCATCCTGAACCCGGGTAATGCCGCAAATTTTAACGCGTGTTCGCATAGAGATACAGAATGAATATGATAAAGATGCTCTATTATCCTATAGAGATCCAGCAAAGACTAGAGAAGAGGAGGTAGATATTAGGTTTTAAGTTTTAGGTTTTAAGTTTTAGGAAAGCCAAGCCCGTAGTCAGCTATAAAGCTCGTCGCATTGCGCTGATCACTTAAAACCTAAAACTTAAAACCTAAAACATTCCTAAACCTCTCCGGATAAGTCACCTTCTCAAAATAGAGCCCGTCTGGAGGTGCCGTGACTCCGCCAAGACGACGATCACGTAGCTCCAGCACCTCTTTTGCCCAACTACTGCCGGCCTCACCTTTACCGATAGCGATCAACACCCCGGCAATATTCCTGACCATGTGATGCAGAAACGCATTGGCTTCGACTTCGAGTTCGAGAATCTCGCCGCGTCGCCGCACCGAGATGTGATGCAGCGTCCGTAGCGGACTTTTCGCCTGGCAACCCAGTGCGCGATAAGAGCTGAAGTCATGGGTTCCTGTCAGCGCCTGGGCTGCTGTGTGCATCACTTCAGCATCCAGCGGTCGATGAATCCAGGTAGCCATGCCATGCTGCAGTGCTGAGCGCACCGGGCGATTCAGAACCAGGTAGCGGTATCGGCGCCGTTCAGCTGAAAACCTGGCGTGAAACTCTTCGGTCACTTGTGTAGCCCAGAGTACGCTGACATCATCTGGCAGGTTGACATTGACACCCTGCGTCCAGGCCCGCAGCGGACGCCTCGCCTGCGTATCGAAATGAATCACCTGCTCCAGCGCATGCACTCCGGTATCCGTGCGCCCCGCACAGTGGACGCGAACAGCATGATCGGCAACCTTTGCAACAGCCTGCTCCACCTCGTGCTGAACGCTCCTGATGCCCTGTTGCTGCATCTGCCAGCCATGAAAGCCAGCGCCATTATATTCAATGCCAAGAGCGATACGCATGAATCAAAGCTAGTGAAACCAAGTCTCAGACTGACAAGGCATGAAAAAAACATTTTCTCTCGCAAAGACGCCAAGAC
>JADWMH010000294.1 GCA_015767355.1 Gammaproteobacteria bacterium | reverse complement strand
CATCCTCCCACGCCATTCGGCATGCCAGCACCTGCGCGGAGAAGGCTTCGTTAATCTCCCAGTAGTTGATGTCGCTGGAGTTCAGTGCATTGCGCTCAAGTAGCGGGGCCATGGCGTAGACGGGGCCCAGTCCCATTTGTGCCGGATCGAGTCCGGCCCATTGCACATCGCGGATACGCGCCAGCACCGGCAGTTGATATCGTTCTACAGCATCAGCAGACGCCAGCAGCAGCATTGCCGCGCCATCGGTGACCTGGGCGCTGTTGCCGGCGGTGACGCTGCCGAATTTTCGATCGAAGACCGGTTTCAGTTTTGACAGCGTTTCTACTGTCGAGTCGCGCCGCACTCCATCGTCCTGTTGATAGAGTGTGCCGTCATCGGCATAGAGGGGGGTCAGCTCTTCGAGATAGCCATTGTCGATGGCGCTGCCAAGGCGCAGGTGACTCTTGGCGGCATACTGATCCATCATTCTGCGGCTGATGCCAAAGCGGTTGGCGAGTATCTCGGCGGTCTGCCCCATGCTCAGACCGACCACGGGATCAGTCAGACCGCGCAGCAATCCGATCACAGGGGTAAGATGTTTGCCGCTGAGTTTGGTCAGTTGCCTGAGGCGTGCAGTCGTGGATGCGGCGCGGTTCCACTCCGCCAGCCAGTTGACCATCAGCGGGTTCAGCAGCACCGGACTGTGGCTCATGGATTCGGTTCCCCCAGCCAGCACCAGCTCGGCGCGGCCGCTGACGATATCCTTTGCGGCGCTGTCGAGCGCCTGCATGCCGGAGGCACAGTTGCGCTGTACAGTCCACGCCGGTACGCTATGCCCACATCCCAACCGCAACGCCACCACGCGTGCGATGTTGGCTTCGTCCGGCCCGGAAGAGACGCAGCCGAGGATCACCTCATTCAGCTGTGGGGCAGCGAAAGGCTGGCGGCTCAGCAGGGCGCGACCCGCTGCAACGGCAAGATCCGAAGCATGAAAAGGACCCGGCTTGCCACGCGCCTTCAGAAACGGCGTTCGAGCGCCATCGACGATATAGACAGATCGGCCTTCGAGCATGCTTTGTGGTTTCATAGCGGCGCCTTCTTTTTTTATAAAACAATTTAATGTAAAGAATTCAATATCATCTGTAAATCGCTAATAAATATCTGTATCATGTAGGGCGCAATAAGCGACAGCGCATTGCGCCGCATGGAATGGTGCAATGCGCTGTCGCATATTGCACCCTACGGTTTTGAGCTGTATAGGATGTGTTGAGGCACGAAGCGCATCTTTCACAATTGATGCGCTTCGCAAGCTCAGCAGCATCCTATGCTTTTCCCCAGTCACTGAATGCGTCGACTGCAATCACCCTGCTGCGCAATTCCTCCAGCTGCAGCAGGTCTTTCAGTTGCTGATCATCGATCAATCCCTCTGCATGGGCGGATTGAAATACCTCTTCTGCTGTTGCGCCCCGCAGACGTCCCTCCTTGTGCGCACTGTGAATGCTCTTTTCGACAGCATCCAGTTGCACGGATAGATCAAGCGCCGCCTCGAGCCGACCAACAGGCTCATCCCTGTCGGTGGTAATGAAGATCCCGTCGGTGAGCCGGTCACGCGTACCGGATGGTGAAAGCAGCAGCTCTGCCAGCTTGCCGTCGCTGTCATCATCCGGTTCATGAAAGGGGTAGCCGGTTGGGAACACCAGCAGGCGCAGCGCCCATGCCAGCGGTCGCTGTGGCAAGTTGACAAACAGGGAGCGCAGGCTCTGCTGCATGGTGTAAAGGCTCTGCTGCATGGCCCAATTCAGCAGAGGCAGATCAGCATCCTGTCGGCCTTCATCATGGAAGCGCTTGAGCACTGCGGAAGAGAGATAGAGTTCACTCAGTAGGTCTCCAAGACGGGCAGAGAGGCGCTCCTTGCGTTTGAGCGCTCCCCCCAGGGTCATCATGGAGACATCGGCACAGAGTGCGAATGCTGCGCTCATCCAGTTGAGGCGCTGGTAATAGACTCTCTCCATGGTTGCTTCCACCGGAGTTTTGGAGAAGCGGCCGCGCGTCAGCCCGAGGAGCAGCGTGCGGGCGATGTTTGCAACCATATATCCGGCATGTCCCAGCAGAGCATGATCGAAAGTTTGCAGGGCTTTCTCTCGATCCTCATCGGCAACTGCCTGGAACTCTTTCAATACCCACGGATGGCTGCGGATGGC
>JADWMH010000293.1 GCA_015767355.1 Gammaproteobacteria bacterium | reverse complement strand
GGCAAGGTGCTTGTGCCTCACACCCATGATTTCATCCACATTACCTTTATCGTCCGCTGTCCATGCCGTTATCTCAAGCACATCGGGCAGCGTTGCTTTTTCGATCACCAGCGAGTGGTAGCGGGTGGCCACCAGTGGATTCTCCAGCCCGGAGAAAATACCACCATCAGCATGAAGAACCGGCGAAGTCTTGCCATGCATTACCTGGCCCGCGCGCACAATGTTGCCGCCAAATGCAACGCCGATCGACTGATGGCCCAGGCATACTCCGAGGATCGGAATCTTTCCCGCAAAAGTTTTGATCGCCTCGACCGAGATGCCTGCTTCTGCCGGCGTACAGGGGCCGGGCGAGATCACCAGATGCGATGGATTGAGTGCAGCAATCTCATCACTGCTGATTTCATCATTTCGACGCACCAGGACATCGGCCCCCAGCTCGCCAAAATACTGCACCAGATTGAATGTAAAAGAGTCATAGTTGTCAATCATCAGCAACATGATCAGAGCTCCTGATCCAGTCGTTCCAGTCCGGCCTCGGCCATGGCGACGGCGCGGAAAATCGCACGTCCCTTGTTCATGGTCTCTTTCCATTCCAACTCCGGAACCGAATCAGCCACTATACCGGCGCCCGCCTGAATATGCAGCACTTTCTCCTTAATCACCGCAGTGCGGATGGCAATTGCCGTATCCATATTGCCATTCCATGCCAGGTAGCCCACGGCGCCTGAGTAGACGCCGCGCTTGACCGGCTCGAGCTCATCGATTATCTCCATTGCCCGGATCTTGGGGGCGCCTGAGACTGTTCCGGCAGGAAAAGTGGCGCGTATAACATCGATCGCATTCATCCCCTGTTTCAAATCTGCGGTCACATTGGAGACAATATGCATCACATGGGAGTAGCGCTCGATCATCATTTTTTCGGTCAAATTGACGCTGCCGATTTCCGCCACGCGTCCAACATCGTTGCGCCCGAGATCAATCAGCATGAGGTGTTCGGCCAACTCCTTGGGATCGGCCAGCAGCTCTATCTCAAGTTCGAGATCCTCCTCTTCGCTGTACCCCCTGCGGCGGGTCCCGGCAATCGGGCGTACGGTCACCTCGCCATCTTCCAGGCGCGTCAAAATCTCCGGTGACGATCCGACGATATGAAAATCATCGAGATTCAGGAAATACATATATGGTGAAGGATTCATCCCCCGCAGGGCGCGATAGAGATCGAGCGGCGGGGCATGGTAGGGAATACTCAAACGCTGGGAGATAACCACCTGCATGCAGTCACCATCAAGAATGTACTCCTTGACATGCTCCACCGCCTGCTTGAATTCATCCTCGCTGAAACCGGAACTGAAATCAGATTCAACGATCTGCCGGGGCTTGCTGATACGATCCCGCGGCGCACCCTTCTGCATTTTTGCGGCCAACTCAGCGATACGCTGCTGCGCCTGCTCCAATGTGTCTCCAGCTGCCGGATCGGCATGCACAATGATGAACATGCGCCCGGACAGGTTGTCAAACACCACCAGCTCGTCCGAGACCATCAGCAAAATATCAGGGGTTTGCAGCGGGTCCGGATTGGGCGACTGCTTCAACCGGGGTTCGATATAACGGATGGTGTCATAGGAGAAATAGCCCACCAGGCCGCCGGAAAATCGCGGCAACCCATCGATCTCTGCAGCATGAAATTTCTGCTGGAACTGATCGACAACAGTGAGCGGATCATCCGAATGAAACGACTCAGTAACGCTGTCGCCATCGAAAAGGGTAATCTCATCGCCGCGCACCTCGAGACGCAAACGTCCGGGTAGTCCGATGATCGAGTAGCGGCCCCACTTCTCACCACCATGAACGGATTCAAACAGGTATGAGTATGGGCCATCGGCCAGTTTCAGGTAGACGCTTAACGGCGTATCCAGATCCGCCAGCACCTCCCGTACAACAGGAATGCGGTTGAATCCTTCGCTAGCAAGGGATGAAAATTCTTCAGGGGTCAAAACAGGGGACATAACAGGCTCCACACAATATCAATTCAAAAACAGGAAAAAACACCAACAGCGCATCAGTGCCATCGTGTGCCTGTTTTGAGGGTGTTATTGTGTGCCAGAAGATACATTTGCTGCCCGTTATATCAATACAGAAAGGAGCATCTTGCAAAACTCTGTCATTCCGGCATGTTTTAGCCGGAATACGG
>JADWMH010000115.1 GCA_015767355.1 Gammaproteobacteria bacterium | reverse complement strand
TCATCGGTGAATTCACCACGGATCCAACGGCATCGATCAAAGATGTGCATCAACAGGAGGACGGCAGCTACATGGTCAGCGGCAATGCCAATGTGCGTGAACTGGTAAAAAGCACCGGCTGGAAACTACCGCTTGACGGTCCGAAAACCGTCAACGGGCTGATCCTGGAATATCTTGAGTCGATCCCCGAAGCAAACATCAGCCTGCTGCTCTCCGGCTACCCGGTAGAGATCATGCAGGTGGAGGACAACATGGTGCGGGTAGCGCGTTTTCAGCCTGCGCTGTACAAAAAGCAATAGCTATGATATTTCCAGCATTGCCATTCCTCTAAAAGCTTCGTAGCTCGCAATGACAGGGTGCTCTTGTTTCCGAGAAAAAACCACGTGCGGCAATTCAAACAAGGATGAGGTAACATAGCCGCCCGGAGGAAAATTATCGTTTTACAACGAAGAATCCAGTGGTAGATCTCTCCTGCGTCGGGATGACAAAATCTAAACTGGAAGATGAAGCATGCCAATTTTGACGTATTCAAAAAACAAATCCAGGGTGATGTGACGCAATAATGAGCAATAAATTTACGATCAATATGAGACAACCGGGTTCTGCATTGCAGGATTTTCACGGCGTGCTGGATTTCATTGGTGCGGACGGCGAGTTGGTGAGTAAAAAACAGTTGGTTTTTTCCATGAAATCGTTGCTGGAACTCAACCAGAAAATGACGACGCCCATCGAGCAGGATCAAAAGCGCCCTCAACAATCAGGATTTCCCCATATTTCCATTTTGTATCATTGTGCCAAATGGCTGGGGTTTTTCCACTACACCGAAGAGGGAACAAGAAAGCGCGTACACCTGAATCCGGCGGCGCTAATAAGCTGGAACAAACTGAATTTTAGCGAGCAATACTTCACATTGCTGGAGTCGTGGCTGAGTGGTGATCCCAATGAGCACGCTTTTTCCGTTCCTATTATCCGTCTCGACTGGTTTAAACGGGAGTGCCTCGGCAAAAGAGAGGAGTATTACCAGTTTATGCAGCAGAAAGCGTACAGGATCGGAAATTTAGCGGCCGGTCTGGATCTATTTGGTCTTGTCGAAATACAGCATGCGACCCCTGATGCAGGTGGCGGCTGGAAGATAGCAACACTGAATTTGACCCAAACCGGCGAGTTTGTTTTCGATCTCATGGGTGTCGGCAATCCAGGCACTCGTACTTTTGATCCCTTCTTTCACATGAGCCGGAAGGATGAGGGCAGCGCCTTCTACAAGCTATTTCAGCCCTATTTCCCAGAACTGAAAAATACCTTTTCAGTGGAGCAGGGAGTGAATGACCGTCCTGGTACATATATCTTTAAAGTCTCACTTGGCAGGGCATGGCGACGCATCGCCATTGATCATGAGGAAACTTTGGAGGATCTGGCTAACGTTATCCTTTATGCCTTTGCTTTTGACAAGGACCATCTCTACAGCTTTGAGTTTCACGATACAGGCGGATTCAAAAGAGAGTATATGTGCCCGATGGGAAGGGGCGCCGAAACATTCACCGATGAGATCAGCCTCGAAGAGCTTCCCCTGTCGATCAAGGCAAGCATGAAGTTTATCTTTGATTTCGGCGATTGCTGGGAGTTCAAGGTATTGCTGGAAAAAGTTGATCCCGATGGTGATAAAGTGGAAGTTGCCGAGATCATAGCGGCTGGTGGTGAAGCTCCTGAACAGTATCCTGACTGGGATGATGAGGAGTGGTAATAATCTCTTCGAACATGAAATCCCCCTAACCCTCTACCAAAGAGAGAGGGGATTCACGCATACGCGCTTGATCAAGGCGCGAAGAGATTGAAGAGAAACAGTTGACATCCCCTCATTATCGCCCCATTATTTGCCTGTATTCACAGGCTTTTTAGAGGGCATTATGGCTCAATTAACGGCTCAACTCATTGATGATTCAGGTTTTGTAAGCCCTAAAGCGGTCGCTGATCAATTTCACACCACGATCAAAGAGGTCGCTGCTTTTTCCGGCCTCTCCCTAGATTCAGTTTCCAAACGCAATCGCGTGCATTCCAAAGCCTCACAAAAACGTTTGCGTGATATCGTCCTAATCCTGAACAAAGTGCAGCCCTGGTGCGGCGCCCCTATGCAGGCATTTGCCTGGTATAGATCGGAGCAATTGCCGGGATTTGGTGATCTAACCGCTGAGGATTTAGTCAAGCGTGGCATGGCGGATGCTGTGCTGGATTATTTAAGCGAACTCGCGGAAGGTGGATTTGCCTGACACTCGCGTAATAGGATTGGCCTACAGAGCGCTCCAGCCATATTGGGCCATGGATCCGCTTTCCGGTGAAGGGGCGCAAAGACACGGCGGACGGTTTAACCCGATTGGCGTAAGCGCGCTTTACCTGGCTCTGTCACCTCTTGGCGCTCTTGCTGAATACCATCAAGCGGGACTCCCGCACAGACCACAACCAGTCACGCTATGCGCCTACGACATTGATGTAAACGATATTGTTGATTTAACGCTTCCTGAAGGCCGGGATCTGGCCAAAATTACTCTTACAGAGATGTCATGCGATTTTCGATATATGAAGGCCAACAATCAGCTGCCACCAACCTGGTTGATATCAGAATTTTTAATCAGAGAGAACAAGGCGGGAGTGTTGACGCCATCCTATGCTCAAAACGCAGCGGAAGATGCTAAAAACCTTGTGCTCTGGCGTTGGGGGGATTCCCTGCCGCACCAGGTCAAGTTCATCGATGATCATAAACAACTGCCAAAAAACCAGGACTCCTGGAACACGCCGAAATGACGGGGTTGTGCAAGCACCGCTTTACGCAAAAACGTCGAGCACTTCCGAGAGCCTCTTGACGGCTATGATCTGCACTTCCTTGATCTCATCTCTGGGACGGTTTGCCCAGGGTACGACGATTGTCTGGAAACCGTGTTTGACCGCCTCCCTGATGCGCTCCTGGCCGCTGGGAATCGGGCGGATCTCCCCCGACAAACCCACTTCGCCGAATGCGGCGAGATCGACCGGCAGCGGCGCATCGCGCAGACTGGAGATCACTGCCATCAACACCGGCAGGTCGGCGGCTGTCTCGGTGATGCGCACGCCACCCACGACGTTGACATAGACATCCTGATCATACATGGCAATGCCGGCATGACGGTGCAGCACCGCCAGCAGCATCGAGAGACGATTCTGCTCCAGCCCGAGGGTAACCCGCCGGGGGTTGGCGAGCGGACTGGAATCGACCAGCGCCTGGGCTTCGACCAGCAGCGGCCGGCTGCCTTCACGCGTTACCAGGATGGCGCTGCCGCTGACAGGCTCACTATGGCGTGACAAAAAGATTGCAGAGGGATTGGAGACCGCCTTGAGTCCCTTGTCGGTCATGGCAAACAGCCCCAGTTCATTGACTGCGCCGAATCGGTTCTTCATGGTGCGGATGAGACGGAACTGGCTGTCGGCTTCGCCTTCAAAATAGAGCACGGTATCCACCATGTGCTCGAGCACACGCGGCCCGGCAAGGGTTCCATCCTTGGTGACGTGGCCAACCAGGATCACCGTCGTGCCGGTGTGTTTGGCGAAACGCACCAGCAGCGCTGTTGATTCGCGCACCTGCGCAACGCCGCCCGGTGCAGACTGTAACTGCTCCGTGTACATGGTCTGGATGGAGTCGACCACCATCACCTTGGGCTTTTCATTTGCCGCCAGCGCCAGAATGCGTTCCACCGAGGTCTCTGTCAGCAGACGCAGATGTTCGACCGGGAGACCCAGACGGGTCGCGCGCAGGCTGATCTGGTCGGCAGACTCCTCGCCGCTGATATAGAGCGTGGCGACCTGCTGCGACAAATTCGCCATGGTTTGTGTCAGCAGCGTCGACTTGCCGATTCCGGGATCCCCACCGATCAACACCACCGAGCCCTCTACAAAACCGGCGCCGAGGACCCGATCGAGCTCGCTGATGCCGCTGGGAAGACGCACCGCCTGCTGTGCTGTGATATCGGTCAGGTTGCAGATCTGACTGCCGCTGTTTTCACCGGCGTAACCGATCTTGCGCGTGCTTCCCGTGGAGACGACGGACTCCTGCAGGCTGTTCCACGCCTTGCAGTCACCGCACTGTCCAGACCATTTGTGAAAGACTGCTCCGCACTGTTGGCAGCTGTATTGAATTTTTGCCTTGGCCATTTATTGCTCTTTTCCTTCATAGCGGAACTTTACGCGCGCGGTGAGGCGACACAAGAGTTCGTAGGAGATTGTGCCGGCAGCTGTCGCGACCTCCTCCACCGGCAGTCCTTCGCCCCACAGAACAACGCTGGAGCCTACACGCGCCTGACTGATATTGCGCAGGTCGATGGTAATCATATCCATGGAGACCCGCCCCGCCAGCGCAGCGCGTTTGCCATCGACGAGCACGGGGGTTCCATTCGGGGCATGCCTGGGATAACCATCGCCATAACCAATTGCTGCGACGCCGATCTTCATATCCTGCGGACACCGCCAGGCGCCGCCATAACCAACTGCATCACCCTTTTTCAGTTCATGCACGGCGATCAGATGCGTGCGCAGGGTCATTACTGCCTGCAGTCCCTCGTCAGCCGCGGTCGTGTCTTTGAAGGGTGAGGCTCCATAGAGCATGATTCCCGGGCGCACCCATCCCACACGGCTCTTCGGCAAGTTCAGCAGGCAGGCCGAGTTGGCGATGCTCACCTGCAGGTCCGGATCGATACAGGGTTCAAATTTCTGCAACTGCTGCTGCGTGTAATCACTGTTGCGATCATCGGCATTCGCCATGTGGGTCAGTATTCCAACCAGTTTGACATTCGGCAGCTGTCTTAATTTTGCGATGGCCTCCCTGCTCTCTTCGGGAGGTATTCCGATGCGGTGCATACCCGTATCGATCTTGATCCATACAACAAAAGGAGATACATCCTTCGTCATATGATGAGGGCGCGCTGTAGAGCAGTAATTCTCCAGTTGGGTGATTTGAGAGGTGTCGTGGATGACCAGTTCAAAACCCCTTCCCTGGCACAGCATGAGTTCCGCCTGGCTGGAAAAGCCCTCCAGAACCATGATTGTTTTGCTGATTCCCGCCCTGCGCAGCTGCAGTCCCTCCTCCACCCTGGCGACTCCATAGGCGTCCGCATCGACGAGCACCTGCGCGGATTCGACCAGCCCATGTCCATAGGCATTGGCCTTGATGGCAACAACAACAGGGCGGCCGGGGGCAAGCTCACGCACGCGGTAGAGATTGTGACGCAGGGCTTCGAGGTTAATGCGTGCTACCGGTCCGGTCATCACTCTGTTATAGGATGTGTTGAGGAACGAAGCGCATCAATAGAGACCGATTCTAGTAATTATCAGCGCCATAATTAATCGGCGCAAAATTTTCAAACTTGGTGTATTGCCCGAGGAAGGTGAGATTGAAGGTGCCGATCGGGCCGTTTCGATGTTTGCCGATGATGATCTCGGCCTTGCCCTTCTCCTCCTCCGGGATGGTATCGGGATTATACACCTCGTCGCGGTAGATAAAGATGACCAGGTCTGCATCCTGCTCGATACTTCCCGATTCGCGCAGATCCGACATCACAGGACGTTTGTTGGGGCGCTGCTCCAGGTTCCGGTTGAGCTGCGAGAGTGCAATCACAGGCACATTGAGCTCCTTGGCAAGTGCTTTGAGACCGCGGGATATGGCGGATATCTCGGTTGCCCGATTTTCTGTAGAACCGGGACACTGCATCAACTGCAGGTAATCAATGACGATCAAACCAAGTTTGCCATCGGTTTCACGCTTGAGCCTGCGTGCACGGGCGCGAATTTCGGTCGGAGAGAGCGAAGGCGTATCGTCGATAAAGATTTGCGCCTCGGCAAGCAGACTCACTGCAGAAGTGAGACGCGGCCACTCGTCGTCCAGCAGCTGACCTGATCGCACACGTGTCAGATCGACGCGACCCAGCGATGCGAGCATGCGCATCGCCAATGCTTCGCCTGGCATCTCCATGCTGAAGACAGCAACAGGAAGCGAGTTCTTAATCGCAACATTCTCTGCCAGATTCATGGCAAAGGTGGTTTTACCCATCGAGGGACGTCCTGCCACAATCAGCAGGTCCGCCGGCTGCAAACCGGAAGTCATCTGGTCAAAGTCGCTGAACCCTGTGCTCAAACCGGTAATATCAGAGTCAGAGTTATACAGCTGCTCGATGCGCTCCATTGCTTTGGTAACAAGAACTTTTGTAGGCTGAAAACCGCCGCCACCGCGCTCACGCTGTTCAGCAATCTCGAATACCTTGCGCTCTGCAGTATCCAGCAACTCGTTGCTGCCCCTTCCCTCGGGCTGAAAACCGCTGTCGGAGATCTCTGTGCCGACATGAATAAGCTGACGAATAACAGAGTGTTCACGCACTATTTCCGCATAACTGCGGACATTCGCAGCACTGGGAGTATCATTCGCCAGATTCCCCAGATAGAGCAGGCCGCCAGCATCATCCAGCTTGTTGTTGCGTTCGAGCTCTTCAGCCAGGGTAACCACATCAAAAGGCTTGCTCTCTTCAGCCAATATGGCGATGGCGCTGAAGATCAGCTGGTGTTCACGCCGATAAAAATCATCCCTGACAACACAATCCGCAACCTGCTCCCAGGTGGCATTATCCAGCATCAGTCCTCCAAGAGCCGACTGTTCCGCCTGCAGGGAGTGGGGTGGAATACGCAGAGAGGCGGAAGAGAGTCCGGCCGTTTTGCTTGTACTCTGAAGGGCTTGCGCCATGAGGTCTCGGTCTGTTTTGATTGTGGGAGAGTTCTGCTTATTGTTGTCTGTATCTTACCAAAGGCGCACAAAAAAAGGCGTCTATTCAGACGCCTTTTTTCAAATTCGCGAAGGAGCAAGGCTCCTCCGCCAAATTAGCATTGCAGTTACTCCTCG
>JADWMH010000114.1 GCA_015767355.1 Gammaproteobacteria bacterium | reverse complement strand
TCATGAATCCATCATAAACTCATTTCTACAAGAGAGACAGAGGTGAGGTCTGTCATTGCCGATGCACAGGGAAAGCCGTTCGTGGTCTGGATGGGAAGCATGCTGCTTTTCTCCATTTTCATCGAAATAATACGGGTTACCATCGCTCCATACATCAAAGGTATAACCATATTCTCCGCAAACACATCGTAATTCGTGGGCCATCGGTGAGCTCTCTGCCAGCCCTGCACAAACTCAAACAATAGACGGACATTCTGAGAAGTTACTTTTATTCTTTCTATCCCATTGAACCATTTCTGCACTGCCGCTACAATTCCTGAAGAGATTACGTGCTGTACGTCTCAATAGGAGGCAGGTCATGAACGCAAAATCCGGACAGGTAGTTGTCATCATCGGCGCCGCAGTGGCAGCTCTTATTTTTGTAAAGCTGATGTATGACATGAGTACCTCCATGACCGAAATGACCGGCCATGTCGGAACCTTGTCCAGGGATGTCACGGCCATGAATGCGAGCATTGATCAGATGGCGCTCAACGTAGCAAACATGAACCAGAGCATTCAGCAAATCGAAGGCAGCATGCGTGGCATGGGTCAGGCAATTACACGCGGCAGCGATCAGTTCCAGCAATGGAACCCGGCAGATATGATGAAACAGGTGATCCCTGACGGCAGCAGACCCTCGCGTTAGCCTGTTGACCGTTCGCCGGCAACACAACATAATGGATGCCAGCCTGATTTTCACAAGCTGATTTGAGAAGAGAACCGATGAGTGCTGTCAATCTGCAACTCGATGAGAACAACAAGTTACGGCATTTCCTCTCGATCGAAGGGCTTAACCGCGATCTGCTGCTGCGTATTCTCGACAGCGCCGAATCCTTTATCAATATCACTGGCCGCTCCGTCAAAAAAGTGCCGGCGCTGCGCGGCAAAGTGATCGCCAACCTCTTTTTTGAAAACAGCACCCGTACCCGCACAACATTTGAACTCGCCGCCAAGCGCCTTTCAGCCGACGTTTTGAACCTCAACATCAGCACCTCCGCCACCTCAAAAGGCGAGTCCCTGCTGGATACACTACGCAACCTCGAGGCCATGGATGTCGATATGTTCGTCATGCGCCATGGCGACAGCGGCGCGGCTCACTTTCTCGCAAGCCATGCAAATCCCGGCGTCAGCATTATCAATGCCGGTGACGGACAGCATTCGCACCCGACGCAGGCGATGCTGGATATGTTTACCATACGCAGCGTCAAAGGTGATTTTACACCCCTGCGCGTTGCCATTGTCGGTGACATCCTGCACTCGCGGGTAGCCCGTTCACAAATCATGGCGCTGAATACACTTGGCGTCTCCGAAGTGCGTGTCATCGCCCCGCGAACACTGATTCCATCCAATGCGCGTGAAAGCCTCGGTGTGCATGTATACCATGATATGGACGAGGGCATCAGGGATGTCGATGTCATTATCATGCTGCGCCTGCAGAAGGAACGCATGAGCGGCGCCCTGCTCCCCTCGGAACACGAATTTTTCCAGTGCTACGGCCTCACCGAGGAGCGTCTTCAACTGGCTGATGACGAGGTAACCGTGATGCATCCGGGGCCCATCAACCGCGGTGTCGAGATGGCGACTGCAGTCGCTGACGGCAAACACTCCGTGATCCTGCAGCAGGTGACATACGGAATTGCAGTGCGCATGGCGATCCTGTCGATGGCGATGCAGCCGTCATCAGGGAGAGAACAATGAGCGCCAACTTCACCATTTTCAATGCGCGCCTGTATGATCCATCTACAGATGCTCAGCAAGTGACCGACATTCATATTGCCGGGGGAAAAATTGCCGCTATCGGCAGCACACCTGCAGGCTTCAGCGCAGAACGGCAGATTGATGCAGAAGGAAAACAGCTGATACCCGGCATCATCGATCTTAACTGCAGGCTGCGTGAGCCCGGCCTGGAGCAGAAAGGAACCATCATCTCGGAAACCACGGCCGCTGCCCGGGGAGGAGTAACGACAGTCATCTGTCCACCGGATACCGATCCCGTTATCGATACGCCGGCGGTTGCCGAGTTGATCCGCCGGCGCGCCAAGCAGAGCGCCCAGGCGCGTGTACTCTCTATCGGAGCACTCACCCGGGGACTTGCGGGTGAACAGTTAACAGAGATGGCCGCCCTCAAGAGCAGCGGCTGCATTGCAGTCAGCAATGCCCGGCAGCCGGTTCGCAACAACCTGATACTCAAACGCGCCATGGAGTATGCAGCCACATGGGAGATTCCCATCTTCGTCAATCCGCTGGACCACGCCCTGGAGAACAACGGCTGCGCACATGACGGACGCGTGGCAAACCGGCTTGGGTTACCGGGTATCCCCTGCTCTGCCGAAACCGTTGCAGTCGCCGCAATGCTGGAACTCGCCCAGGAGAGCGGTGCGCATATCCACTTTCAGCAAATCTCTACTGGCCGCGCCGTCGAAATGCTGCATGAGGCGCAAGTCAAAGGGGTCCATGTCACTGCAGATGTTGCCGCCCATCAACTCCACCTCACCGAGATGGATATCGAAGGTTTTGACAGTAATTGCCATCTGCTGCCGCCGTTGCGAACACTTGCAGACCGTGATGCATTGCGTCAGGGAGTTGCCGGGGGAGTTATCAACGCGATCTGTTCGGGACATGAGCCCCACGAGGCTGACGCCAAGCTGGCGCCATTTCCGGCAACAGAACCCGGCATCTCTGCACTCGAGACACTGCTGCCCCTGACGCTGCGGCTTGTTGATGAGAAGTTGATCGATCTGCCGCGCGCCATCTCTCTACTCACCAGCGGGCCGGCGGAAATCGTCAATCTGAACAGCGGTAGAATCTCCATCGGAGCTGACGCCGACCTGTGCCTGATCGATCTCGACAGGGAGTGGAGATTTACAGCTGATGCAATGCTCAGCGCCGGTCATAACACCCCCTTTGACGGCTGGGAGTTCAGCGGCTATGTTACCCAAACCTTTTTTGAAGGCCGCATGACCTGGATGGAGAGCTGATGCCCGCTCAAGCACACCGAGATACCATTTTTGTTGAAGATGCGCTGATCCTCTCTCATACAGAACATGCGGGTGATCAGTTCATCATGCGCGTTTCAGCCCCGAAATGCGCGGCCAGGGCCGAACCGGGGCAATTCGCCCACCTGCAGTGCGATCCGCAGCGTCCGATGCGCCGCCCGATCTCCATCATGCGGGCTTCTGCAGCGGATGGCTGGGTTGATTTCCTCTACAAGCGCCTTGGAGAGGGGACGACTCTGCTTGCAAATCGCAAGGCCGGCGAAAGCATCAACCTGCTTGGTCCGATAGGTAAAGGCTTTACAATCTCCACCTCCAGGCCCCTGCTGATCGGCGGCGGCGTCGGCATGCCGCCGATGATTTTTGTCGCCGAGCAGCTGCGCAGCAGGGATTACTCCCCGTTTGTAATTCTTGGTTCCGAAGTCCCCTTCCCCTTCTCTCCGCGTCCATCCCAGCTGCTGGTCAACGGCATGCAAAACACCATGCCGGATGGAGTGATTGCAGCGATGCCGCTGCTGGATGACTGGGGCATTCCCTCCAGGCTCGCATCACTGCAGGGCTATGCCGGCTGTCATCAGGGCTATGTGACTGATCTGGCCAGAATCTGGCTGGATGCACTCGATGAGCAGCAGCGCAGTGAAGTCTCACTTTACGCCTGTGGACCACACCCCATGCTGCAGGCAGTGGTGAGCGTTGCCAGGGAGTATGATCTGCCGGTGCAGGTCTCGCTGGAAGAGTTCATGGCATGCGCCGTTGGAGGTTGTGCAGGCTGCGTTGTGGAAGTGACGAGCGAAAGCGGGACAGCCATGAAACGGGTGTGTGTCGATGGCCCGGTGTTTGAAGGGAAAAGTGTTAGGTGGTAAAAACCTTCCTACCCCTTAAATGCTCCCGTAATGTCGTCGCCTTCCTCTTCGTTCAACTCAAAGCCGCCGTCACCGAATGCGCCGCCCTTGCCGGAAAGCTTGATCATGAGGCGCACATCGTTGGAAGAGTCTGCGAAACGCAGCGCATTTTCATAGGTGATTTTATCTTCCAGAAATAGTTTCACCAGATCCTGGTCGAAGGTCACCATCCCCTGCTCCTGCGAACGCTTCATGAGATCCTTGATCTCATGAATCTCCCCGCGTCTGATCAGATCAGCGGCATAGGGCGTGTTCAGCAGAACCTCGATAGCAGGAACCAGCCCCTTGTGATCAGTGCGCGGTATCAGTTGCTGCGCAATAATCGCCTTGAGGTTCAGGGAGAGGTCGAGCAGCAGCTGGTTGCGCCGGTCTTCGGGGAAAAAATTGATAATCCGGTCCAGCGCCTGGTTGGCGTTGTTGGAGTGCAGAGTAGCAATGCAGAGATGCCCCGTCTCCGCAAAGATGATTGCCTGGTCCATCGCTTCACGGGTGCGCACCTCTCCGATCAGAATGACATCGGGGGCCTGGCGCAGGCAGTTTCTCAATGCCACTGGATATGACTCTGTATCTATCCCCACTTCGCGTTGGTTGACGATGCATTGATCATGTTCATGGATGTACTCGATCGGATCCTCGATACACAGGATATGACCGGCGCTGTTATGATTGCGATAGCCGATCATAGCGGCCAGAGTGGTTGATTTACCTGTACCGGTGGCGCCGACCACCAGCACCAGTCCGCGTTTGATCATCGCGATATCATTGAGCTGCTGCGGAAGGCCCAGCTCCTCGACAGTCGGGATATCCGCCACGATATAACGCATCACCATGCCCGGTGTATCCTTCTGGAAAAATGCACTGACACGGAAACGCCCGATCCCCTCTTCGGCATAGGCAAAGTTTGCTTCATGCGTCTGGTGGAACTCCTCGATGCGGCTCGCAGGCATGAGGCTCTCGATCAGCACCTCGGTCTCAGCTAGTGTCAGGGGCTTATCGCCGACCGGATGCAGTGTGCCATGGAGTTTGAGACTGGGGGGGCGCCCAACACTGAAGAAAAGATCAGATGCTCCACGTTTAACCACCAATTCGAGATACGGCTTGATATCCATCAGAATGAATCCTTGCTCTCGGCACGCTCACGTGCGGCGCCCACTGTAACCACCCCGGAATCGACAAGTTTTCTGAGGCATTGATCCATGGTTTGCATGCCTTCCGCCTGCCCGGTCTGTATCACCGAATACATCTGCGCCAGTTTATTCTCACGAATCAGGTTGCGAATCGCGGGATTTGCAACCATGATCTCCCAGGCTGCAACACGCCCGCCGCCAATTTTTTTGAGGAGTGTCTGGGAGATGACCGAGCGTAGTGAATTCGACAACATCGAACGCACCATCTCCTTCTCGTCACCGGGGAAAACGTCGATAATACGGTCAATGGTCTTGACTGCAGAGCTGGTATGCAGGGTGGCGAACACCAGGTGCCCGGTCTCGGCGGCTGTCAATGCCAGCCGGATGGTCTCGAGATCGCGCATCTCGCCAACCAGAATAACATCGGGGTCTTCACGCAGTGCGGCGCGCAGCGCATCGGTAAAACTCAGGGTATGCTCATGCAGCTCACGTTGATTGATGAGGCATTTTTTGCTTTCATGCACGAATTCAATGGGATCTTCGATGGTCAAAATATGCAGCGGCAGGGTTTTGTTGATCTCATCGGTAAAGGCGCCAAGCGTGGTCGTTTTTCCCGAGCCGGTTACACCTGTTACCAGCACCAGTCCATTCTTGACATTGATGATCTCCTTGAAAGAGGCTGGCGCGCCAATCTCCTCAAGCGTTACGACATCGGACGGAATGACACGAAATACCGCACCGACGCCGCGATTCTGATGGAAAGCGTTGACACGAAAACGCGCCACATCAGGCAGATGAAAGGAGAAATCAGCCTGCAGCTCTTTTTCGAACGCACGGCGCTGGCGATCATTCATGATGTCAAACACCATGTCATGCGTCTGCTCCTTCGCAAGATCGGGTAGTTTGAGCCGTTTAATATCACCGTCGACACGTATCATGGGGGGAAGTCCGGCTGATATGTGCAGGTCGGAAGCACCCTGATTCACTGTGAATGTGAGTAATTCAGCGATATCCATAATTATTATGACTCAACGATTGGTGGCAATTCACCTCAAGAAAGGGTGAAAAACAGGTTCAAAAAACATACAATGAAAGTTACTACAAATGGCCTTACAATGACAATGAATTCATCACTTATCCAGGAAAATATTCGGCATGTGCAGCAGCGCATAGAGACCGCTTCCAAGGATGCCGCACGGTTAAGATCTGAAATCCGCTTGCTGGCAGTCAGTAAAACCAGAACGGCACAGGAGATCATTGCCGCCTGTCAGGCCGGCCAGACCGCCTTTGGAGAGAATTACGTCACCGAGGCGGTCAGGAAGATTGAAACTCTCTCGGATTACCAGCTTGAGTGGCACTATATCGGCGGCATCCAAAGCAACAAGACCAGATTGATCGCCACGCATTTTTCCTGGGTGCATACAATCGCATCACTGAAGCACGCAAAACGCCTGAATGAGCAGCGCCCCGCTGAACTGCCTCCACTGAATATCTGCATACAGGTTAATATCAGTCATGAGCAGAGCAAAGGAGGTCTTATGGAGGATGATGTGTTGCCGCTTGCACGTGAGATAGCGCAGCTGAAGAGACTTAAACTCAGAGGACTCATGGCGCTTCCTGCACCCACCGGGGATTTTGAAAAACAGAGGAAAAATTTCAGCATCCTGCGTAAACTCAGCGAAAAGTTACAATCTGAAGGAGTCGAACTTGATACGCTCTCCATGGGAATGACGGCGGATATGGAAGCTGCGATTGCCGAAGGAGCGACTATCGTGCGTATCGGCACGGCAATTTTCGGGCCCAGAACTTAAAAAGATAAAAGATTGACCACGAAAAACACGAAAATACACGAAAAA
>JADWMH010000292.1 GCA_015767355.1 Gammaproteobacteria bacterium | reverse complement strand
GAGTTGGAGCCATTCCGGGCTTCATCTTCGGTTCATATCAAACAGCTGGACCTTGCACGGGAGAGAGAGCTGGAAACGCGGTATGGAACGCTGATTCCGGTGCTGCTCCATGCTGATCATGAAATCTGCCACTATTTTCTTGATAGTGAAAAGCTGGGCGTATACCTGGATGCGCAGAGATCATTTCAGGCAGGAAACCCGTAACCCTGTGTAGGGTGGATAAGGCGTCTTTTTGCCGCATCCACCAGGGTCACGCAAATTGGTGGATGCGGCTGGCGCCTTATCCACCCAACAAGACTACAAGAGTTTGATTCAGGCAGAGCCCTCGATGTCATCGACATCCAGCTGTCCGGTCATGCGGCGGCGAATGTGTGACCATGACATGCCTGTTGCGAGGATGGCGGAGAGCACAAGGAGGACCACGTACTGCATGGCTGTAACGTTGTCCAGTGACAGCCAGCCATAGTAGATCATGGCCCACACGATGACGCCGAAGAAGGCTGTTGCAAGCAGGGTTCCAACCGGCCCGAGTGAGCGGAAGGTTGCGCGCAGAAAGACGATCCAGCCAATCAACAGCACAATCCCGGCCAGGATCATCATCGGATCAACAGCAAAATCTGATTTGACGAGCCAGTGATACCATGAGTAGCCGCTGGGGTTGTAGGTTGCAAACACCAGGATGATGGCCAGGAGAAGCCGAACCAGGAAATTTCCAGCATTAAAGGATTTTACTGCCATGTCAATCATGCCTTTGAGGAGTGAGCGGGTATTTTACAAAACACCGGCTTGCCGGGCAATAGCTATGGAGCCCCGGTGGAATGACGTTCAGAAATGCCTCATCCCTTACCTTGAGCTGACCTTACGCTGGGAGAGGCGCCACTGCTGGTAGTCAGGTTGCGTCAGATATGCCCGTTTGTTGATGTAGTCCAGCACTCCCAGGGCACGGTAATATTTCACAATCGAATCGATGCGCATGATCTCTGTTCCATCTTCATCGAAAAAAATCAACGTCGGCGTGTGGAATATCCCCAGTTTGCCAGCCCATTCGACGGCTGTCATCTTCTCGCCATCCGGTGTGACGACCCCGGTGTCAGAGGCGATATCGAGCTGAACGGCCTCCATCTTCTCGAGTTCATCGATGATGCGCTCATCATTAAAAGGCCCTGTGTGCAGCAGGTCGCAGGCGTGGCAGTTTCCGCGTTCAAAGAAGACGACGAGCGGCTTGTCGCCCTTGTTTGTCGAACGATCCATGTCGAACGGCGGAGAAGTGAAGAAATCACGTTCATTCAGTCCGCCTTCCTGAAAGAAGAGGCCGGGTTCGGCGCGCGCCAGGTAGTCACGGAATTTCTCTTTTTCGTAAAATTTTTCCACCACGTATTTCAGCGCCGCCCTGAACTTGTAGGGCGGGTGGAAGCCACGCAGGCGGTAGACCTTCTTGCCTTTGGCATCGTAGAAAATCAGTGATGGCGTAAAGTTGGTGCCGTACTTTACCGAGAGTTTGCGCTCGGTGTAGGTTTTTCCATCGGTATCTGTAATCTCATCGATGCCCCAGATGTCGATGGCGATGACGTCAAAATTCTCAAGGATGTATTTTTCGATATCGGGGGTTGCCAGGCTGGTCTTGATGAATTGCTCACAGTAACTGCAGCGTTTCTGTCCGAAATAGACGAAGATGCCCTGTTTTCCGTTTGCCACGGCCTCTTTCAGGTCGTCACGCAAATCGCCGGAGGAGAGTTTGAACCAGTCAGGATAGAGCAGCTCCTCCTCGAGCATGCTGTCCTCAAAATCAAAAGCAGCATCAAGATCGTCATCGTTATCTGCCGAGCCGACGAGCGGCATGCACAGCAGCACGGCAAGCAGTACCAGGTGTTGCAGAACTGATCTCATCTCTGCTTCCTCCTATGTTGGATAGTTATTGTTTTTTATTTAGAGCCTCTTGCCAAACTCGTAAATAGCGGGATTTGTCATCTCGAACGAATGTGAGAGATCATATTTATCAACGAATTAAGATTTCTCCTTTCAGTCGAAATGACAACTTGTAGAGTATTGCAAGTACCTCATTATTACGGAAATTCTGATTATTTCGTCATTGTGAGAGAGCCTAAGCGACTGCGGCACTAATTTTTCCTGGAGCAAAATTGAACGCACTTTGTGCGACCCGAAGGGTAAATTACAAGGATGTAATTTATAATCCCAAAC
>JADWMH010000113.1 GCA_015767355.1 Gammaproteobacteria bacterium | reverse complement strand
TTGGTCTCGCTAGATATGAGCATGGAGCAGGGATGAAATTACTTTCGCTTGGCAGCGGCAGCGGCGGAAATGCGACGCTGCTGCAGTCAGGGGGAACCACGCTGCTGATTGATTGCGGCTTCTCTCTCAGAGAGCTTGAGTCACGTCTTGCAAAGGTAGATCTCACCGCCTCCTGCATCGATGCCTTGCTGCTGACCCATGAGCATGGCGATCACATCAAGGGGGCTGCAACATTGAGTCGGCGCTACAATGTGCCTGTCTGGGCCACGACCGGCACCAGCCGCGGCTGCAAATGGCATCAGGATTCACAGCTTCACCATTTTCATGCCAATGGCAGCTCCTTTCGCATCGGTGAAGTCGAAGTGACGCCTTTTACAGTTCCCCATGATGCCGCAGAGCCCTGCCAATATCACTTCCTGGCAAATCAGAAACGACTGGGCATATTGACCGACAGCGGCTGTGTTACATCGCATATTATTGCGCAGCTGCAGGGTCTGGATGCACTTGTGCTCGAGTTCAATCACGACATTAAAATGCTGCAGCAGGGACCTTATCCGCCTTTTCTTCAGCGTCGTGTCGGTGGAAATCATGGGCATCTCAATAACCACCAGTCAGCCGATCTGCTGCGGCAACTGGATCACCAGCGCTGGAAATATCTGATCGGCGCACATGTCAGTGAAAAGAACAATGCAGAGCATCTGGTACGGGATGCGGTACAGGATGTTGATAGATCTCTGGGGGCGCGCTTTCAAATTCTCGAACAGCATGGTCCCAGCCAGTGGTTTGTTTTATGAATTTAACCACGGAACACTCGGAATAGACGGAAAAAATAAAAAATGATTCCGTGCTGTCCGTGTGTTCCATGGTTTCATGTCTATACAAGAGAGTGAGTGAATTCTCCTGATTTCTCACTCGCTGTTGGTGTAAAATCAATATCCGTTTCCTCCATCTTCCCTGAACGTCAATGCAGATCATTCCTGGTTCTCCCGTCTATTCGGCTTTTCGTCTGCAAAGACTCCAACAGCAACTCTCCAGCCTGCTTGATGACGATGTCACTATAGCTGCGCATTATCTCCATTTCGTCGATTATGGTGAGGAAATTTCACCTCGGGAGCTGGAGATTCTGCAACAGGTACTGACCTATGGGCGGGAATCCGACCACACCCATCCCGATGATCATGGGCTGCTGATTGTGGCGCCGCGCAGCGGGACAATCTCTCCATGGTCGACCAAGGCGACAGATATTGCCCGCAATTGTGGATTGCACACTGTCGAGCGTATCGAAAGGGGGGTTGCATTCAATCTGCTGGTCAATGGCGCCGAGGCAGACAACGTCCAACTTGCTGCGGCCGGTCCGGTGCTGCATGACCGAATGACGGAATCAACTTTCATGACTGTAAGGGAGGCGCTGCAGCAGATGTTTACGCACGCCCAGCCGCAGCCATATCGCAGTGTTGATGTGCTGCAGGGGGGGCGGGATGCATTGCTGCAGGCTAATGTGGCGTTGGGACTGGCGCTGTCGAATGATGAAATTGACTATCTGCTTGAGAGCTTTGTTGCGCTTGGCAGGAATCCAAATGATATAGAGCTGATGATGTTCGCTCAGGCGAACTCGGAGCATTGCCGCCACAAGATCTTCAATGCCGACTGGACTATCGATGGAGTCAGTCAACCCCGCTCACTCTTTTCCATGATCAGGCACACCACCGGGCAATCACCGGACGGGGTGCTTTCCGCCTATTCAGATAATGCGGCGGTGATCACAGGCAATACAGGCCAGCGATTCTTCCCGCGGGCTGAAGATCACAGCTATGGCTATCATGAGGAGGACATTCATATCCTGGTGAAGGTCGAGACCCATAACCATCCGACCGCGATCTCTCCTGACCCGGGTGCGGCAACGGGGTCAGGGGGCGAAATCCGGGATGAGGGCGCTACCGGAAAAGGCAGCAAGCCCAAGGCTGGTTTGACCGGATTTTCGGTCTCCAACCTGCGTATTCCTGATGCACAACAGCCGTGGGAGACGGATCACGGCAAGCCGGATCGTATTGTTTCTGCACTGGATATTATGCTGCAGGGGCCAATTGGCGCGGCATCATTCAACAATGAATTTGGACGCCCCAATTTGTGCGGATATTTCCGCACCTTTGAAGAGCGGGTCACCAGCGATGCGGGCAGTGAACTACGTGGCTATCACAAACCCATCATGCTGGCCGGCGGCCTGGGTAATATTCGCGGCGAGCATATCCATAAAAACACTTTTCCTGTCGGTTCGCCGCTGGTGGTCCTCGGTGGTCCGGCAATGCTGATCGGTCTCGGCGGCGGGGCTGCCTCCTCGATGACCTCGGGAACTTCGGCTGAGGATCTTGATTTTGCCTCGGTTCAGCGCAGCAACCCGGAAATGGAGCGCCGCTGTCAGGAGGTCATCGATCGCTGCTGGGGACGCGGTGAAGACAACCCCATCCTCTTTATCCATGATGTAGGCGCAGGGGGGCTCTCCAATGCACTGCCTGAGCTGGTGCATGATGCAGATCGCGGCGGTCAATTCGAGCTGCGTGAAGTCAACAATGATGATCCCGGCATGGCGCCCATGGAGATCTGGTGCAACGAAGCGCAGGAGCGCTACGTGATGGCCATCGACAGTGACAGGCTGGATGAGTTTCGCAGTATTTGTGAACGCGAACGCTGTCCCTATGCGATCGTCGGAACGGCAACGGATGAGGAGCATCTGCTGCTGGGCGATCGCCATTTCAACAATCAGCCGATCGATATGCCGATGTCGCTGCTGTTCGGCAAGCCGCCTAAGATGCTGCGCGATGTCGATTCCAGGCAGGCTCTGCCTGCAGCGCTTGATCTTCCTGATGCACCGTTGAAAGAGATGGCCGTGCGGGTGTTGAGACTGCCTTCTGTTGCTGACAAGAGCTTCCTCATCACCATCGGTGACCGTTCGATTACCGGGCAGGTTGCTCGTGATCAGATGGTAGGGCCCTGGCAGGTTCCTGTGGCAGATTGTGCAGTCACTCTCAGTGACTATATCAACACCAGTGGTGAATGCATGGCCATCGGGGAACGCACCCCGCTGGCGCTGATCGATGCGCCGGCATCGGGGCGCATGGCGATTGGCGAGGCGCTGACCAATATTGCAGCTGCAGCCATTGGGCAGACGGGCAGCATTAAACTCTCGGCCAACTGGATGGCAGCGGCGGGTCATGCCGGTGAGGATGCCAATCTCTATGCGACGGTCGCGGCTGTGGCCATGGAACTCTGTCCTGCGCTGGGCATCGCTATCCCGGTTGGCAAAGATTCGATGTCGATGAAGAGCGTGTGGAAAGATTCTTCCAGCGGTGGAAACGTGGAGATGGCGGCTCCTCTGTCACTGATTATCTCGGCGTTTGCGCCGGTCGCTGATGTGCGCCGTACACTAACGCCTCAATTGCGCACAGATTGTGGAGAAACGCAGCTGATTCTCGTCGATCTCGGGCAGGGTAAAAACAGGCTTGGCGGCAGCGCCCTGGCGCAAGTCTACAAACAGGTCGGGGATCAGTGCCCGGATGTGGATGATCCGGTGTTGCTCAAGGGATTCTTCGATGCCGTACAGTCCCTGAGTCGCCAGGAGTTGCTGCTCGCCTATCACGACCGCTCTGACGGCGGCCTCTTTACGACACTGGTGGAGATGGCGTTTGCAGGGAATTGCGGGATGATGATAAATCTTCCTGCAGATGCAGGCAGCGATGCCGAGATGCTCTTCAGCGAAGAGCTGGGGGCAGTGCTGCAGGTGAAAAAATATGACATCGAGCAGGTGCTTTCCGAGCTGCAGCAGCAGGGAGTGGGCCACTGCTGCCATCTCATCGGTGCGCCGCTGATCGATGATGAGCGCATTCATTTTGACCGCGGTGGAAATGCTATATTTTTGGCGCAACGCAGTGAGCTGCGAAAAATCTGGTCCGAGACCAGTTGGCGCATGCAGTCGTTGCGGGACAACCCGCAATGTGCCGATGAGGAGTATCAGCGCATTGGTGCTGATGATCCGGGATTGTCGCCGCTGTTGACATTTGATGCTGATGAAGAGATCGGTGCAGCCATATTCAACACAGGGGCCAGGCCGCAGATTGCGGTGTTGCGTGAACAGGGCGTCAATGGCCAGATCGAGATGGCTGCGGCCTTTGATCGTGCAGGTTTTGAAGCAGTCGATGTGCATATGTCCGATATCATCGAGGGGCGCATCTTACTGCGGCAGTTCAACGGGCTGGTTGCCTGCGGAGGCTTCTCTTATGGTGATGTGCTCGGAGCAGGAGGCGGCTGGGCGAAATCGATCCTGTTTCACTCCCGCGCCAGAGATCAGTTCGAACAATTTTTCCACCGTCCCGGGAGTTTTTCGCTGGGGGTCTGCAACGGCTGTCAGATGCTGTCGCATCTCAAGGAGCTGATTCCAGGAGCCGCCGAGTGGCCGCGTTTTGTGCGCAACCGCTCCGAGCAGTTTGAAGCACGCCTGTCGCTGGTTGAAATCGTCGAGAGTCAATCTATCCTGCTGCAGGGTATGGCGGGTTCGCGCCTGCCGATTGCGGTGGCGCATGGCGAGGGCCGCGCCGAATTTGCAAATCCGGATGCAGCTGTGAATGCGCAGATCAGTATGCGCTATATTGAAAACAGTGGTGAAGTGGCACAGCGTTATCCGGCCAATCCAAACGGTTCGGTGGACGGGATCACAGGTCTGACTACGGAAGATGGCAGGGTTACTATCATGATGCCCCATCCTGAGCGGGTTTTTCGTTCTGTGCAATTCTCCTGGCGCCCGCCCGAGTGGGGTGAAGAGAGCCCCTGGATGCGTCTCTTCAGAAATGCGCGGGTGTGGGTTGGTTGAACAAACATTCAAAAAATTAAATTCGTAGGTATTAACTAAATGCAAACAATCCTTGTCACCGGCGGTGCCGGTTTTATCGGCAGCAATTTTGTCCGCTTTCTGCTGCAGCAGAATGTCAGAGTGGTCAATCTTGATCTGCTGACCTATGCCGGCAACATGGCGACTATCTCTGATCTCATGGATGACGGGCGTCATGTGTTTGTCGAAGGTGATATCGGAGATGAGGCGCTGATCAAGTCGCTTCTGAATGAGCACCAACCCAATGCTATCGTCAACTTTGCAGCGGAAAGTCATGTCGATCGCTCCATTGACGGTCCCATGGCCTTCATCCAGACCAATGTCGCAGGTACGGCCAATATGCTGCAGTGCGCACGCGCATACTGGAGTGGCATGGATAGTGAGAAAAAATCACGGTTTCGTTTTCTGCATGTCTCCACTGACGAGGTCTACGGCTCCCTGGGAAGCGAGGGGCTGTTTACCGAAGAGACGCCTTACGCACCCAATTCCCCCTACTCGGCATCCAAGGCGGCCTCCGATCACCTGGTGCGCGCCTGGTTCCACACCTACGGCATGCCTGTGCTGACCACCAACTGCTCGAATAACTACGGACCCTGGCAATTCCCGGAGAAACTGATTCCACTGATGATTCTGAATGCCCTTGAGGGAAAGCCCCTGCCGATCTATGGCGACGGCGGCAATATTCGTGACTGGCTCTATGTCGTGGATCACTGTGCGGCGATCTGGAGGGTGCTGCAGGCCGGGAAGCCTGGCGAGGTCTATAATGTCGGTGGAAATTGTGAGCTAACCAACTTGCAGGTTGTCGATGCTCTGTGCAGTATCATGGATGAACTCTTTCCTGATTCTACGCATGTCCCCTATAATAGCCTGAAAATTTTTGTGAAAGACCGCCCCGGCCATGATCTTCGTTATGCGATCGATGCCGGTAAACTCAAGCGCGAACTCGGCTGGGAGCCGCAGGCAACATTCGAGACGGGGCTCAGAGAGACAGTCCTGTGGTATCTCGACCACCTTGAGTGGTGCCGGGAAGTGGCTGCAGAGAGCTACCAGGGAGAACGCCTGGGAACAGGATAAATCAGGATCAATATTATGAAAGGCATTATTCTTGCGGGTGGTTCTGGAACCCGGCTTTACCCGATAACCCGCGGCATTTCCAAACAGCTGCTGCCGGTTTATGACAAACCGATGATCTACTACCCTTTGTCTGTGCTGATGCTTGCCGGCATTCGCGAGATACTGATCATCTCCACGCCGCGTGACCTGCCGGCATTCGAGGAACTGCTCGGTAGCGGCGAGCAGTGGGGCGTCGAGCTGAACTATGCTGTACAGCCTGAGCCCGAAGGGCTGGCGCAGGCCTTCCTGATTGGCAGAGAGTTTATCAACGGTTCTCCCTGTGCTTTGATCCTGGGCGACAACATCTTTTATGGACAAGGTCTGCAGGATTTAATGCATGCTGCAGTCAGGCAGGCCGATGAGGGTGGAGCGACTGTTTTTGGATACCGGGTCAGTGATGCCAGGGCCTATGGCGTCGTCGAGTTCGATGACAGCGGCAGGGTGATCTCCCTGGAAGAGAAACCTGAAAAACCGAAATCGAAGTACGCGGTCACTGGCCTCTACTTTTATGATCGGCAGGTGTGCGACCTGGCGGCGGAGATCAAGCCCTCTGCGCGCGGTGAACTGGAGATCACTGATCTGAATATCATCTATCTGCAACAGGAGAAGCTCAGCGTGCAACGCTTTGGACGCGGTTTTGCCTGGCTGGATACCGGCACTCATGAATCCCTGATGCAGGCGGGAAACTATATTCAGACCATTGAAGAGAGGCAGGGGCTGAAAATTGCATGTTTGGAAGAGATCGCCTTTCAGCAGCAGTGGATCACCGCACAGCAACTGCAGCAGCAGGGCGAGATGTTAAGCAAGAACAGCTATGGGCAGTATCTGCTGGGTTTGTTGTAGGCTGAAAAAGATAGTTTGCAGTCGTCAGTAGATAGTTTGCAGCAACAACAAAAGTTTTGGAAAATCATGGGTCTTTTTTTTATAACCACGGAACACACGGACGACACGGAAAACTTCCTACTATTTTTTCCGTGAGTTCAGTGTGCTCC
>JADWMH010000112.1 GCA_015767355.1 Gammaproteobacteria bacterium | reverse complement strand
TCTCGCAAAGACGCAAAGCTCGCCAAGAAAAACCCTTTGCGTCTTTGCGCCTTTGCGAGAGATTAATAATGCTTTCAAGGTTTGTCAGCTTGAGATTTGGTCTTGTGAGAGACGCCAAGGATGAATCACTCTGAATCTCATTTGGATGTGGTTGTCATTGGCGGCGGCATCAACGGCGTTGGCGTGGCCCAGGCGGTGGCTGCGGCCGGTTATTCGGTGGCGTTGCTGGAGAAGAGCGCAATTGCTGCAGGGACTTCGAGCAAATCGAGCAAGCTGATTCATGGCGGTCTGCGCTATCTGGAAAACTTCGATTTCAAACTGGTCAGGGAGAGCCTCAAAGAGAGGGAGTTGTTATTACAGCTTGCGCCAACCCTGGTTAAACGTCTTCCCTTTTTTATCCCTCTCTATCAGCAGAGCAGTCGTTCGACGTTGAAGGTCGCTACAGGCTTGATGCTGTACAGACTGCTTGCCGGTTTTCACAGCAAGACAGGCTTCAGGGTTGTACATCGACGTGAATGGGAGCAGCTCGATGATCTCAAGCTGGATGGCCTGAAAAAGGTTTTTCAATACTGGGATGCGCAGACAGACGATGTGGCATTGACCAGGGCGGTGATGCGTTCAGCGCAGCAGCTGGGCGTAGAATTACATTCACCAGCCGAGTTTCTGTGTGCGGAGTCACTCGATCATGGTTACCGCATCAGCTATCGCGAAGCTGGCGCCACCCGGCAGATGCAGGCAACCATCGCAGTCAATGCTGCAGGTCCATGGGCTGATGCTGTTGCGCAGCGATTCAAGCCGGCCTTGCCGGTGATTGCGACACAGAATGTACAGGGAACACACATTGAAATCGATATGCAGCTATCGCGAGGGGCTTACTATCTCGAGGCGCCGGCTGACAAGCGTGCAGTCTTCGTTATCCCCTGGATGGGACGTACCCTGATAGGAACCACAGAGACTCTCTATACGGGTGGTCCCGACGACGTCCATCCGCTTGAGAGTGAAATCGACTACCTGAAATCAGTTTTCAGCCACTATTTCAGCAACGGCAATATCGAGATCAACGCCGCCTGGGCTGGACTGAGAGTACTTCCCGCCGCTGACACCTCAGCATTCACACGCACCCGCGAGAGCAGCATAGTCGCCGATGATGCACAACAGCCGCATGCGCTCACCGTTTTCGGCGGCAAGATCACCAGCTATCGTGTGACTGCAGGGAAGGTATTGCAGCTCTGTAAACAGACACTGGAAAAACGCTCTGCCATTGCTGACACCGCAAAACTTCATCTGGAAACCTGATGTTATGGGAGCTTCTGGCATAACTCGTAAATAGTGAGTTTTGTCATCTCGAATGAATGTGAGAGGTCTTTTTATCAACAAGTTAAGATTTCTCCTTTCAGTCGAAATGACAGCTTTTGAGAGTTTTGCAAGAACCTCAAGGGATTTTTTTTAGCAGATACCTATCACTAAAACCTAAAACCAAAGGAGTATACAGCTTGCATGGATGAAGAGTACTGCAGTAATATATTCATAAATTCCATAAGTAAGGAAATAAGAAGGTAAGGCATGCTTGCTAAAATGACATCAAAAAACCAGGTTACGTTGCCGAAAGCAGTCGTTTCCAAAGTGGCTGTTAGCGACTATTTTGACATCGAAGTTGAAGGTGGCCGTATTGTCCTTACGCCCGTGAGACTTCAAAAGGCCGACGCAGTGCGCAATAAGCTCGAAGCTTTGGGTATCAATGAATCGGATGTTGCTGATGCGGTGGCTTGGGCGCGTGGGCAGAAATGACGTTACGTGTTGTACTCGACACAAACATCGTCCTTTCAGCATTGCTGTTTACCAATGGCCGTCTTTCCTGGATAAGAGAGGCCTGGCTGTCAGGAGAGATCCGTCCTGTAGTTTGCAAACAAACAGTCTCGGAACTGTTGCGCACCTTGGCTTATCCAAAATTCAAACTGAGTGGAGATGAACAGGAGGAGATGCTCGCTGACTTCCTGCCATACAGCGAAACACTCGTGCTGGATCAAATTCCTGCAAACCTGCCAATGTGCAGGGATGAGGACGATCAAATCTTCGTCGTTCTTGCGAGCGTATGTGGTGCAGATATGTTGATTTCCGGCGATAAGGATTTACTGGCTCTACGCTCAGAACTCTCTTTTCAGCTCTTGTCTGCTGATGAATTCAAGGATCGACTAGCTTGACCAGGAGTTTCTACCTCGGAATCGATCAGGGGACGCAGTCGAGCCGTGCGATTCTCTTTAATCAACAGGGAGAGATCACGGCCAGTGCGCAGGTGGCTGTTTCACTGGAACGTGACGGAAACCGCTGCGAGCAGAGTGGCAATGAGATCCTGGATTCACTCTCTACTGTCATCTCCTCTGTCATCGAACAGATCGGAGATGATCCGGCTGGTTGCAGCGGCATCAAAGCAGCCGGACTTGCCACGCAGCGCTCCAGCGTCATTGCCTGGGATGCTGGAACAGGAGAGCCGCTTTCACCACTTCTAAGCTGGTCTGACCGGCGCGGTGAGGAGTTTGTTGACTCGATCAGGGAGCAGGAGTCTCTTATCCGCTCTCGAACCGGACTGCCGTTGACGGCCTATTACGGCGGCAGCAAGATCCGCTGGCTGCTGATACAGAGTAATGCCGTCATGCAGGCCCGGCAACAGCAGCGCCTGCGTATTGGCCCGCTTGCCAGCTTTCTGCTTTTCAATCTTCTGAGAGATTCGCCATACTTGGTGGATCATGCAAATGCTCTGCGCACCCAGCTGTTCAACCTGCATCATCTGCAGTGGGATGCGGAGTTGCTGGATCTCTTCTCCATTCCACAGTATCTGCTTCCTGAAGTAAGGCCGACACATGCTGATTATGGCCGATTCAAACTGGGGAATATTCCACTGATCGCGGTCAACGGTGACCAGACTGCAGCATTGTCAGCGGCACTTTCCGGCGTTGAAAACTGTGCTTTGGTCAATGTTGGAAGCGGGGCTTTTATTCTCCAGCCAACCGGGAGCCGGCTGTTGCGCAGCGACAATTTGTTGACGGGGCTGCTTCGCAGCAGCAGTGAGAACACAGAGTATCTGCTGGAGGGGACAGTCAATGGCGCAGGCTCTGCATTCCAGTGGCTGGAGCAGCAGATGCCTGCAGGGGAGGGCGTCGATCTGGATCACGCCCTGGAAAAGCCGTTTTCAGATACGATCTTCATCAATGGCATCGGCGGTCTGGGGTCTCCATTCTGGAAGTCGCTCAACAGCGGCTTCTGGTCGATCAGCAGGGAGTGCATGATCGCAAATTTGCAAACCATCGATGACAACCTCCAGGGGCTGGTGGCAGAGAGCATCCTGTTTCTGATCCAGGCCAACATCGATGCAATGCTGGAGTTGGGAAGAGAGCTGCATCAACTCACCATAACAGGCGGATTCGCCCGTTCCGATGGTTTTTGTCAACGCCTGGCGGATCTCTCCGGCATTGAGATCGTGCGACCGCAAGTCGTGGAAGCAACGGCCAGGGGAATAGCCTCAGAGGCGGCTGGCGCCACCAGTCAATGGGTCAGTTGCAACCATGATCGATTTCACCCAATTCAGGATAAGGCTTTGATCAGGCGTTACCACACTTTTTTGACGTTGATCTGAGAAAATTCGGTGCAATGCGCTCCACTTATTGCACCCTACGGGTTTAACTCATTTATTAACCACAGATGCACACAGATCAACACAGATACTGTTGCTCTCTTGAGGAGCTTGCAAACCCCGTCATTCCGGCATGCTTTTAGCCGGAATCCATTTGTTACGATCTGTAAGTGGCTGATTCCCTGGATTCCTGCCTTCGCCGGAATGACCTATTCTGTGATGTTGTAAGAGCCTCTCTTATCTGTGTTGATCTGCGTGCATCTGTGGAAAAAAGGGGCATTTTCAATCTTCACTATCCTGACGATCAGGCTATAATCCATCGAGTTTTCTCTGATTTGCACTCCGCAAGCCTGGCAACTGGAATAACTGAATGCGCGGCCACGGCCAACATGTGACACAAACCGATGCTGCAAACGAGCACTTCAGCTGGCGCAGCCTGCAGGCTGTAACTCCGTTTCTGTGGGAGTACCGCGGGCGGGTGCTGCTGTCGCTGGCTTTTCTGATCCTGGCCAAACTCTCTCTTGTCGGCATCCCCCTGATGCTGAAGAAGATTATCGAACAGTTTGAGAATACCCCGCAAATGGTGGTTGCCGTTCCTCTCGGGCTGATTGCCGGATATGGCCTGTTGCGCCTGTTTGCATCACTTTTCAATGAACTGCGGGATGCCGTGTTCGCGAGGGTGAGATATCACGCCATGCGGCGTCTCTCGACACAGGTGCTGCAGCATCTGCATGGCCTGTCGCTGAGTTATCACATGGAGCGTCAGACAGGCGCCATCAGCCGCGATCTCGATCGCGGCGCACGTTCCGCCAGCACTATTCTCAACTACATGGTCTTCAGCATCATCCCGACTCTGGTTGAATTTTTGCTGGTGGGAGCTGTGCTGCTGACCCTTTATGATGTCAAATTCACCCTTATCACTTTTGGCGCCATCTCGGCCTACTTTCTCTTTACACTGGCAATCACCGAGTGGCGCATGGAGTTTCGTCACAAGATGAACGAGCTCGATTCCGAAGCCAACAACCTTGCTTTCGACAGCCTCATCAACTACGAGACGGTGAAGTATTTTGGCAATGAGGCAGCCGAAATGAAGCAGTATGACAATCTGCTTGGCGAGTGGGAGATGTGGGGCGTTAAAACCCAGACCTCCATGTCGCTGCTGAACTTCGGCCAGGGAGCGATTATCGCGCTGGGTGTCACACTGATCATGTGGTACGCAGCCGCCGGTGTCGCGGCCCGCGAGATGAGCATCAGCGACCTGGTGTTGCTGAGCGCACTGATGATGCAGGTCTTTATGCCGCTGGGTTTTCTCGGCATCGTCTACCGTCAGATCAAATATACACTGGTGGATATGCAGCGGCTGTTTGACCTGATGCACAAGCAGCCGGATGTGCGTGATGCCGCTGAAGCAGGGCAGTTATCGGTCACAGCCGGTGAGATTCGTTTCGAGCATGTCGATTTCTTCTACCAGCCGCAGCGCCAGATTCTTTTCGATCTCTGTTTCGATATCAAGGCAGGCTCCAAGGTTGCCGTCGTTGGTCATTCCGGCGCCGGCAAGTCGACACTCGCGCGGCTGCTGTATCGTTTCTATGATGTCAGCGCAGGAAGGATCACAATTGATGGGCAGGATCTGCGTGATGTCACCCAGCAGAGTCTGCGCTCCGCCATAGCGATCGTGCCGCAGGATACGGTGCTATTTAATAACAGCATCTACTACAATATCAACTATGGCCGTTTCGATGCCTCGCGGGAAGAGGTGGAGCAGGCTGCGCGCATGGCGCACATTCATGATTTTATTCAGCAACTGCCCGATGGCTGGGAGACCGTCGTCGGAGAGCGCGGCCTGAAGCTTTCAGGCGGAGAGAAGCAGCGTGTCGCCATCGCCCGCGCGATTCTCAAACGTCCACGCATCCTGATCTTTGATGAAGCGACGTCATCGCTCGACAGCGGCACCGAGCAGATGATTCAGGAGACGCTCACCGAGGTTGCTGAAAATCATACCACGCTGGTGATCGCCCACCGTCTCTCCACCATCGTCGATGCAGACAGCATCGTGGTGATGCATCAGGGGCGCATTGTCGAGCAGGGAACACATCTGCAGCTGCTGCAATTGCATGGAGAGTATCACAGCATGTGGGAGCTGCAGCAGCAGGAAGAGCAGGAGTCCGGGGTATGAAAGTCTACCTGGTTGGCGGCGCCGTTCGTGACACCTTGCTGCAGCTGCCGATAAAAGATCGGGACTACGTGGTCGTTGGCGCCACTGAGCAGCAGATGCTGGAGCTGGGTTATCAGCGTGTCGGCAAGGACTTTCCGGTATTTTTGCATCCTGAGACAAAAGAGGAGTACGCACTCGCACGTACGGAGCGCAAGAGCGGGCATGGCTATAGAGGGTTTACTTTTGATGCGGAGCCCGGGGTAACGCTGGAACAGGATCTGCTGCGCCGCGATCTGACCATCAATGCCATGGCGATGGATACGGATGGAGTGCTGATCGACCCCTATGGCGGCGAGCAGGATCTGGCCAGGGGAGTGCTGCGGCACGTCTCTGAAGCATTCCGCGAAGATCCGGTGCGCGTATTGCGTGTAGCGCGGTTTGCTGCGCGTTTTGCAGAGATGGACTTTGCGATCAGCACAGGCACCATGGTGTTGATGCGCACCATGGTGGAGCAGGGCGAAGTTGATTATCTTGTGCCTGAGCGCGTGTGGCAGGAGACTGCGCGTGCATTGGCCGGGCCTTCTCCGCAGCGCTTCTTCGAGGTGCTGCGTGAGTGCGGCGCGCTGGAGGTGCTGTTTCCGGAAATCGCGACACTGTTTGGTGTTCCGCAGCCAGGCCTGCATCATCCTGAAATCGATACCGGCGTACACACCATGATGGCGCTGCAGCAGGCAGCAAGGCTCAGTGAAGATCCGCGTGTGCGCTTTGCTGCGCTGTTGCATGATCTCGGCAAGGGGAGAACCAGCCCTACACTATGGCCGCGTCATCATGGCCACGAAGCACGCGGGCGCGCACCGGTTAATGCACTCTGTCAGCGCTTCAAAGTCCCCTCGGACTACTGTGAGCTGGCGCGCCTGGTTGCTCAATACCATGGTCATTTCCGCCGTGTCACAGAGGAACTCAAAGCGTCGACGATCGTGACGACACTGGAGGCTGTGGATGCCTTTCGTCGTCCACAGCGTTTTGAGCTGTTTCTGCTCGCCTGTGAAGCAGATCTGCGCGGTCGCACGGGCAGGGAGGATACGCCAATCCCGCATCGCGATCATTTTTTGCGTCTGCATGAGGCGGCAGGCAATGTTTCGGTTGATCAAATCCGTGCAGATGGCTTTGAGGGAAAAGCGATTCGTGATGAACTGCACAAGCG
>JADWMH010000291.1 GCA_015767355.1 Gammaproteobacteria bacterium | reverse complement strand
AGTTGACGGACGCTCCAGTTCACGCACAGAAAGAATAGTCTCTATTTGCTCGTCAGAATAGCCCTCTCTCTTAAGCACATCGCCGCTCTTTTCAAAAATACTTTCAGGACGCTCCTCCTCTCGCTCAAGCTCATTAAGTATGATTGCATCGGTTACCATTACATTTGCGTTATGCTGAACAACGATGACAACGCTCACGAGCGCCAATACGATTGCCACAGGCAGGAAAACCACCTCGAATTTAACGAAGAGGAAGAGTGCTGCCATGAACACGATGAGAAGAGTAATATTCAATAACATGCTGCTTCTCCCGTGAACCGCCAGGTGTGAACGAAAGTATCTTGTCGAAAATGCGCCAACTTTGAGTATACAGGGAGATGCTCATCCGTTTATTCCGCAGTTAAAAAATAATCACCCCGCCGAATCATTTGCTTCCTGATGCGTTCTCCGCTATCCTGAATAGAGAACATTTATAGTACGAATAACAGAGACGATTCGCGGATGATTTACAGCACAATGACAACAGCCGACACCCTGTGGCCACGCGCCATCATTCTCATGGACATGAATGCCTTTTTTGCCTCTGTCGAGCAGCTCGATCATCCCGAATGGCAGGCGCGGCCTATCGCGATTACCAATGGCCGGCGCGGCTCCACCATCATCACCTGCTCCTACGAGGCGCGGGCATGGGGGGTCAAGACCGGCATGCGCCTCAGGGAGGCGCGCCGGTATTGCCCGGAACTGATCCAGGCCCCCTCCAGGCCGCAGCGTTATGTCAAGGTATCGACTGCCATCATGCAGGCCCTGCAGGCATTTACACCGGATATCGAGATCTTCTCCGTCGATGAAGCCTTTCTCGATATTACCCGCTGTCAGCGACTGCTGGGTTCACCAGCGGTGATTGCCAGACAGGTGAAACAGACTGTGCTGCAGACATCCGGAATTCTTTGCTCCGTCGGTGTCAGCGGTGACAAGACCACGGCAAAGTATGCCGCCAAACTGCATAAACCCGACGGCCTGACCATCATTCCACCGTGGAAAGCGGAAGAGGCGCTCAGAGATGCCCCGGTCACGGCGCTGTGCGGCATCAACAAGGGGATTGGCGCCTATCTGCAGCAGCGCGGCGTGACCTATTGCGGAGAGATGAAAAACATCCCCGTCAGCGAGCTGGCGCGGCGCTTTGGCAACCCCGGACGCCGTATCTGGCTGATGGCGCAGGGGAAGGATCCCGAGGGAGTGATCACGGAGATTGCTGCGCCCAAGAGCATGGGGCATGGCAAGGTGATCCCGCCCGACACCAGCGAGCGCAGCGTGCTGCTGACCTATTACCGGCACATGAGCGAAAAAGTGGGATATCGCCTGCGCAAACATCAACTCAGGGCGCAATCCTTCTATATCGGCCTCAAAACCGGACAGCAGTGGCTGAAGAGCAGAAGCAGGGTTGCCGAACCGACAGACGACGGCGAGATCATCTATATTCAATGTGTCGCTTTTCTGGATCACTACTGGCATGGCGAGGGGTGCTTCCAGGTGCAGGTGACCGCGCTCGATCCGCAACCGGCGCAACAGCAGCAGAGTTTGTTTGCAGTCGACAACAGCAAAAGGGAGGGGGTCAACAGGGTGATGGACGCCATCAATGAACGCTATGGTGAATACACGCTGACCCCGGTGCGCCTGCTGGAGCGTTCCGATATGCCCAATGTGATCGCACCGGCATGGAAGCCGAACGGCCACCGGCAAACAATTTGAGCGGGTGAAGTATGTGCGGCGGTGTTTTTTTCAGGCACAATAACGAGGAGTATCGCTACTACTTCCCGAACCCTGCTGCACAGCTGCCTGTCAGGCAAAAAGACGGGATGACCATTCTTCTCCCCTGGGGAAGGCGTCAGCAGCAACAGGGTAGCCTGCCTCTGGGCGGATGGGCGCGACTGGAGTCTATCTACGCAGGGCGCTGGGAGCGTTTTTTCCCGACCCCGGTCAAACTGCCTGTTTCACAATTCATGGAGAAGGATATCGAAGGCGCCAGCCACTGGTTCGATATCACCAGCGGCAAGTGGATCCAGGGACTTGTCGCCAGGAACAAATACGAGCAGCGCGTCTACGTAGTCACCGTCGAGCCGCAGGATGAAGAGGCCGTGCATGAACGCTGGCCGCGGATTTTGGCAGGGTAAAGGAGTTTAACCACAGATGCACACAGATACTCTCACATCTTTAATCTGTGTTT
>JADWMH010000290.1:586-2227 GCA_015767355.1 Gammaproteobacteria bacterium | reverse complement strand
TTGTTGTTCCCAGAATCAGGGAGTGTCCAACACGCTCGCCCAGATCCATGTACACCGGCTGCTCTTTTTCCATCAGCCCGACCGCGTGAATTTCCGTTTTCCCGCCGACCGGTGGATAGGGCCTGACAGGATTGAAATGGCAGTTGCACTTGGTCAGCGGTGCGAGTCGGCTTAACAACGCATGATGCTCCCACTGGATCTCCTTGCGTCTTACCCAGGCATGAATCCTTCCAGGCTCCACGTAATGCTGAACGCCGCCGAGTCGGATATCCCTGAGACGCTGCACATGCGGTTGCAGCCAGCGAAACCCCTGGCCAAGATACAGTTTGCTTTTTGAGACCGGGATTTCGTCAGGGCGCATCGCAAAGTATGAAAGCCGTTTCAGGCCCCTCTGGTAACGGACAATGCACCACCCCTGGGCGAAGCGTACACTCGCACCTACCGCCAGGATTGCCGCTGACCAATAGGCGACACTTGGTGTGATCATGAGCAGATGGGGAGATCCCGCCATGAGAACTGCTGCACTGCCGCTCACAAGGGCGGAATAGAGTTCAACGGGTTGGCGCAGCAAACGTTCGATGGGATAGGCCATCAGTTCACCTCGAAGAACGAGAAACCAACGGACGAAACATTCGTTCGTGTCGTCGTCAGGTTGGCATAACGCACGGTGTATTCGTCTGCAGCCGGGCTGTTTTTCTGGACCCCGCCCTGCGTTGTTCCAACTTCCTGTTTGGCGACCAGTCCATCGGATGGTTTCACGCCTTTTTGCAGTGACGTGACGCGCACCATACTGGCTGCTTCCAATGTTTCCGTTGTTGACTGCTTCCCTGGCGTAGCTTCCTGCTTCTTGACGATCCGCACGATATTCGGGTTTGATACTTTGTTTGGATAAGCTGCTTGTCGGCGGCGCAGCTCCTTCATCACCTTGACAACATAATTCCGCGTTTCACGATAAGGGGGGATTCCATTGTATTTATCGACCGCTCCTTCACCGGCATTATATCCAGCTAATGCAAATTGAAGATTCCCGTTATAACGCCTTAATAACCAAGAAAGATATACTGTACCCCCACGCAGACTCTGTGCAGGATCTTTCCGATTGGTCACGCCAAAGCGTTTTGCAGTCGCCGGCATCAGTTGCATCAAACCGACTGCCCCTGCGCGTGATCGCGCTCCCTTCCTGTAGGCGGATTCAGTTTTGACAACGGCGTGAACCAGATGTGCCGACAAGCCAACCCGCCCCGCTGCTGCTTCGATCTCGCGATCATAGGGACTGGCGTTGGCATCAGTGATGACACCAAGAGAGAGCGCGAGAATGATGATTGAAGGCGCTCGCAGCATTACTGCCACCCCTCCCCGTCTGCCAGTTCGTTTTGGCCGAAACGCACATAGCCATCTTCCGTGCGCTCTGTCAGTACAGGGAAATCGGAGAAACCGGCTTTCAGATGTAATCCATCGTCATGGTTTAGCGTGATGTCTGAACGCTGGACCATTTCAATGGGGATCTGCATGTGCATCGCCCAGAGCTGAATTTGCTTGTCGTCCCTGGCATTCACGATGTAGATGTCAACGGGAGTAACGGCTGCACTGGCGATCAGCCGGGGCATCATTTGCTCGCATTGGCATGGCAGACTGATGAAG
>JADWMH010000290.1:0-576 GCA_015767355.1 Gammaproteobacteria bacterium | reverse complement strand
TAAGCCAGACGCCCGAGATCCGGGATGTAGTCACTCTGTTGAAGCGCCGCGTCACCTCCCACTACCGGGTAATTGCCGTTTCCTGCAACCAACCCAACTTTTCGATTATTCGAGAAATCAAACTTCGCCGCTTTCGGGTAGAGTTTCTGCCAGGCTTCGCTGTGCGCGTTCTCGAATGCTTGTAACTTGCCGTACATCTGATATTCAAAATGCACCAGCTTCTCTGCATAGAATTGGCGCTTGTTGGCCGTCTTTGCATGGATGCCCAGCAGGGTGATCGGATCTGTAGAATCATCCCAGTAGGAACCAACGCCTTCGCGCAGCGTCAGTGTCTTCTCGTAATCACTGAGACTCAACCCCCAGGCTTTTGCCCTTGTGATGTTCAGTTCAGAAAGACTCACTTCGCTTGTTGCGGTATTGGATGTTGTCGTGTTCTCGCTTCCTGCGTCGGCAACTCCTAGCCCAAACAGCAGCAGAACACATCCGGCAAGCGCAGTGGGAAGAATGCGGATACTCAGCATCAATGGATCAGCTCCAGCGTGCTTTTTGCATTACAGAAGATGAAGCAGCGCTTTG
>JADWMH010000111.1 GCA_015767355.1 Gammaproteobacteria bacterium | reverse complement strand
TTACTGGTTGGAAGAGCATGCGAAAAAGAGGTTATCCATTGTTTGCAGCGTTGTCTGCGTTGCTGATGTTCCCGGCTTTGGCGGGTGCACAGGAGGTGCATGAATTCATGCTGGATAATGGCATGAAACTGCTGGTCAAGGAGGATCATCGCGCTCCCATTGCGGTCTCCCAGATATGGTACAAGGTTGGTTCCAGTTATGAACCTGAAGGGATGACCGGGGTCTCGCATGTGCTTGAGCATATGATGTTCAAGGGTACGAAAAAACATGGACAGAACCAGTTCTCACACATCATTTCTGAAAATGGCGGTCGTGAAAATGCATTTACCGGCCCGGACTATACCGCCTATTTCCAGACCATCTCATCGGATCGCCTGGATGTGGCTTTTGAACTGGAAGCAGACCGCATGCGAAATCTTCTACTTGATCCTAAGGAATTCAAAAAGGAGGTTCAGGTAGTGATCGAGGAGCGCCGCATGCGCACCGATGACAAACCCACATCGCTGACATACGAACAGTTTCAGGCGGTCGCTTATCGGGTGCTTCCCTACCGGCATCCCATCATTGGCTGGCGCTCTGATCTTGATAACCTGGCTATTGAAGATTTACAGCAGTGGTATTCCCGCTGGTATGCCCCCAACAATGCCACCCTGGTCGTCGTGGGCGATGTTGACCCGCAAAAGATCAAGGCAATGGCCGATGCTACGTTTGGACAAATCCCCCGGCAGCCATTGCGTCCTGTCAAACCCTCTGTAGAGCCGCTGCAGCAGGGTGTTGTGCGCCTGCAAGTCAAGGCGCCTGCGCGGCAGCCCTATCTGTTGATGGGCTATAAGACTCCGACTATTGCAACCGCAGAGAAAGAGAAGCAGTGGGAACCCTATGCACTGGAGATCCTTGCAGCGATTCTTGATGGCGGAGAGAGCGCCAGGTTCAGCCGTGAGCTGGTGCGTGGTTCACGTGTCGCAGCCACAGCCGGACTCGGCTATAACATGCATGCACGGCTCTCCACCATGATGATTTTTGAAGGGATTCCGGGCGAGGGAAAGGAGATTGCCGCGCTTGAAGAGGCGCTTCTCGCCGAGATAGAGAAGCTCAAAAACGAGCCGGTTGATGTCTCAGAGCTGAAACGCATCATCACGCAGACAGTTGCCTCGAAGGTCTATGAGCGGGATTCGGTCTTCTACCAGGCAATGCAACTGGGGACGCTGGAGACAGTTGGTCTCGACTGGCGCATGGCTGACACTGAAATCGATAAACTCAAGGCGGTTACGCCGCAGCAGATCCAGAGTGTCGCAAAACGCTATTTGGTCGCCGAGAACAGGACGGTGGCGATGCTGGATCCACAGCCAATGGATGAGGAGCAAACGCTTAAACAGCAGCGCGCGCAACAGATGGGGGGAGCTGCTCATGCTCACTAGAATCTTTGAGTCGCCAGCATCTTTACAAATGAGTGAAATTTCAAAAGTGACTCTCGCCAAGGCGCAAAGCTCGCCAAGAAAAACCTTTGCGGTCTTTGCGTCTTGGCGAGAGAAAATGTTTTTTTCATGCCCCGACAGACAGAAGCCTGGTCTCACCAGGATTCTGCTAACACTACTCATATTACTGATGTCAACGACTACAGTGTTTGCAGGTCCGCTGATCAAGAGCTGGAATACCAGCAATGGCGCCAAGGTGATGTTCGTCGAGGCGCCTTCGATCCCTATGCTCGATGTGCGCCTGGTTTTTGACGCCGGCAGTGCGCGCGACAATGACCAGCCTGGAATCGCCTCACTCACCAATTCGTTGCTGTCAGATGGAGCGGGCGAGTGGAATGCGGATCAACTGGCGGAACGCTTTGAAGATGTCGGCGCAAGTTTCTCGACGATTTCGCTGCGTGACATGGGTATCATTTCGCTGCGTACACTTGTCGATGCTGAAGTTCTGGATTCAAGTCTTGAAACCCTGGAAAAGGTGCTTTCGACGCCATCTTTTCCCGAGGAGGCGATCGAGCGGCGCAAGAAGCAGGTCTATGTGGCTCTGGAGAAGCAGAAAGAGTCGCCATCCAGCACCGCCTCGATCGCCTTCTATCAACAACTCTATGGCGATCACCCATATGCTCATGACGCCATGGGAAATAACGGGAGTATCAAGGCCATCACCAGGGAAGGCATTGTTGCCTGGTACAAACAGCATTACGTGGGAAACAACGCAGTCATCGCGATTGTTGGTGCAGTCGACCGCAAACAGGCCGGGGAGATCGCAGAGCGCCTGATGGCAAATGTTGCTGCGGGTGAGAAGCCGCAGCCTCTAGCCGAGGTCAAGGTGTCCGGCAAGGGCGTTGATAAACGTATCGAATTTCCTTCCAGCCAGACCCACTTGCTGTTTGGACAACCCGTGATGGCGCGGCAGGATAAGGATTTCTATGCGCTCTATGTCGGCAATCACATGCTTGGAGGCAGCGGCCTGGTCTCCATGCTGGGTGAAGAGGTTCGTGAGAAGCGCGGGCTTGCCTACAGCGTCAGCAGCCACTTTATCCCGATGCGCGGCAAGGGTCCCTACCTGTTCAGTGCGCAGACGCGCAATGAGCAGTCGCAACAGACGCTGAAAGTGATGAAGCAGACGCTGCGTGATTTCATCAAAGATGGCCCTACGCAAAAGCGGCTGATCGCTTCTATACGCAATATTACAGGCGGCTTTCCACTGCGTATCTCATCCAACAGCAAAATCGTCGAGTATCTCGCGATGATGGGATTTTACGACTATCCACTGGATCATCTCAATACATTCGTGGAGAAGATTACTGCAGTGACTGCGAAACAGATACGCGATGCATTCAGCCGCCGCGTCAATCCGGATCACTTTGTCATTGTACAGGTTGGTGGTTCAGAACAGGCGCAAGATGCCGCTGCCGCAGGGAAATAAAGGGAATAACAGGGTTCGTTTGATCGGCGGCTCTCATGGAGGCCGCCGTTTGCAGTTTCCCGCCGCCATGGGGTTGCGCCCGACAGCAGATCGCGTACGTGAAACCCTGTTCAACTGGCTGCAGCAGGATATCGCATCGGCCAGATGTCTGGATCTGTTTTCCGGTTCAGGAGCGCTGGGATTTGAGGCGGCATCGCGGGGCGCAGCTCACGTCACCATGATTGAAAGCCAGCGAAATGTCTACCGCTCGCTGCAGCAGAATCTCTCACTGCTGCAACTGGAGGATGTTATCCGGCTGGTGAATGCCGATGCCCTGTGCTGGCTGCAGGGCAGGGCAGAGATGTATCAGCTGGTGTTTCTTGATCCGCCGTTCAACAAGAAACTGATGCAGCCGGTGATCGATCAGCTGGAAGGTGGCGGCTTGCTGGCGCCCGGGGCGCTGATCTACCTGGAGCAGGATCTCCATGAGGAGCCTCCGTTACTGCCTGACAACTGGCGCATCATACGCGACAAAACGGCGGGGCAGGTGAGCTATCAACTGGTTGAGAGAACAGGGATATGAACTACGGAACAGATGGAAAAGAGAGTTAATCACAGATGAACACGGATGCACACAGATTATGATGACAGCGTCTTTTGTCATTGCGAGGAGCCTCAGCGACGCGGCAATCTTACCGGCATTGACGTAAAACCCGAAAAAAATTTCACAAAGAGAAAACCATGAATAGTGAAGCAAATGAAATCGATCTCGCAAGCGGTATTGCCGCTTTTGAATCCAGACTCTTCTCCTCAGCTGTGCCATTGTTGAGACCTCTGGCTGACGACGGAAATGCCGAGGCGCAATACCGTATGGCGATCATGATGCAAAATGGTCTGGGTATAGTCGCAAACGAACTCGCCGCCTATAAATATATGCGGGATGCGGCCGAATCCGGGCACGATCTTGCACAGCATGGGCTGGGATTTATGTACCTGGAAGGGGAGTGCACCGCCAAAGACGGCGCAATAGCAGCAGAGTGGTTCCGCAAGGCGGCTGAGCAGGGCCTGGTCGGATCAATGACAACCCTGGCAATGATGTATGGTGAGGGAAATGGCGTAGAGCAGGATCAGGACGAGGCTAAACGCTGGTACAAAAAATCGGGTTTTGATGAATTCGGCTGAGAAGGTGTTAGATTTTTGTCATTGCGAGGAGCGAAGCGACGCGGCAATCTGCGGTGTAATGCGCGAAGCTTATCGCTGCCTACGGCTGTGTCATAGGATGTGTTGAGCTTGCGAAGCGCATCAACATGTCCTGCAAGAGAAGGATTAACTCTTCCTGCGCTGCTTCACCGCCTCTGCAAGTATCTCCAACAACGGCACTGTGTCATCCCAGCCAATACAGGCATCGGTGACGCTTTGTCCGTAAACCAGGTCATGACCGCCATTAAGAGATTGCTGACCGCCGACAAGATGGCTTTCGATCATGGCTCCGAAAATGCGATGATCACCGCGCGCAATCTGTGCTGCAACATCTTTTCCAACGTCGATCTGGCGTTGATGCTGCTTCTTGCTGTTGGCGTGGCTGAAGTCGATCATCAGCTTGGGTGCAAGACCAGCTTTTTGCATCTCTGAAGCAGCAATATTGATACTCTCGGTATCATAGTTGGGGCGATCACCGCCTCTGAGGATCACGTGGCAATCATTGTTGCCGGTGGTCGAAAATATCGCAGAGTTCCCGGCTTTTGTGAGCGACATGAAGTGGTGCGGGCGTTGCGCGGCGCCAATCGCATCGATGGCAATCTGCAGACGGCCATCTGTTCCATTCTTGAAGCCAACGGGGGTCGATAGCCCTGATGCAAGTTCACGATGCCCCTGGCTCTCGGTAGTGCGTGCTCCAATGGCGCCCCAGGTGATCAGGTCGGCAACGTACTGGGGGCTGATCAGGTCAAGAAACTCCGTTGCAGTCGGCAGACCCATCTCATTGATTTTCAGCAGCAGATTGCGAGCCACGTGCAGCCCTTTGTTGATCTCGAACGAGCCATCGAGGTGCGGGTCGTTGATCAGTCCTTTCCAGCCGACCGTGGTGCGAGGCTTCTCAAAATAGACCCGCATGATGATAATCAGCTCATTCTCAAGTTTTTTCTGCAGGGCGCTGAGCTTGTCGGCATATTCCAGGGCGGCTTTTGGATCATGTACGGAACATGGACCGACGATAATAACCAGGCGGTCATCCTCATTATGCAGAACCTTGTGTACATTGAGGCGATTGTCATGCACGGTGCGTGCCGCCGCTTCAGTGACAGGGAATGCCTCATGCACGGATGCCGGAGAGGCTACCTCCCTGATCTTCTGAATGCGCAGATCGTCGGTCTGATAGATAGTCATTGAGTCTAAGAGTCTTCAACAAGCAAATAAGCATTTTATTATAAGGCCTGAAGGTAAAAAAGAGAAAGCAATCCTGCGCAAAATCAGTGCCGGCAGCAAGAAGGGTTATAATGCATTGCATTAATGCCCGCATAAGAATAGTATTGAGCGCATCACTTTCAGGAAGAGTAAACATGGGCATCAAACCAGTCATTACGGCGTTTGCATTGCTTCTGTCGTCGCCGGGCATGGCCGCCGATCGGACCTATGAGAATGTCATCAAAGGGAAAAACTGCAAGGAGTCCGGCTCCCAGCGCCTCGACTGCACCTACCGGGTCGGCAGAGATCTCTACATTGCCATTGCCGGCATCGGTATGCCTGACACCGGCATCAATTTTTATGCATCAAGCCTGGAAGGTGACTACTACGCAAGTGTGGGAGTGCTGCATGGCTGCATCATCGTCACCCCGGGAAAGCTATTAGAGAGTAAAGAATATGGGGGCTACGCCTTTATCTCTCCAAATAACGGCAAAATCTACAAGGATTGGCGCAGCTGCAAGAAGGGTTATTGACAGGTGCGGCGCCATTTAATCAACAGAAGTGGAATATATTTACCGAATATCGAGATACTTGCAAAACTCCGTCATTCCGGCATGCTTTTAGCCGGAATCCATGTGTCTGGATCTGTAAGTGGTTGTTTCTATGGATTCCGGTCTTCGCCGGAATGACGTCGTGAGAGTTTTGCAAGAGGCTCTATCGTTAAGGCCAAAATTTCGGGTTTTTCCCTATAGAAGTGCTCCTGATGAGGTGCTATTCTCAACTCATTCATAGAAGATAATTGATAATTATCAACATGAAGTACCAAAGGAGAAAATGAAATGATACGCAATTTGGTTGAGATGGTTTTCTGGTCGGCGACGATCGCGGTCACTGTCGGGCTCTACATGAATGCGGTGACAAATGCGGAAATTGAAACAGTTGCATCACAAGATGTGGCGATACAGCTGGTGCAAAGTGAATGAGATCTGCACCTGATTAGAGATACACAACCCCGGCCACTGAGCCGGGTTTTTTTTGCATGCGCAATGGTTATAAAGCAGATGTGGTATTGGCAGCAATAAAATATCCCGATTTTGGCCGTATGAGTGCTACACTTTGCAGGCATTAATAAAAGAGGTCAATATGCAAGATATCGATATATTTACTGCGCGTGATTTGAGGAATCGCTCGGGTGAACTGCTAAAAGATGCTGAAGTCGGACAAATTTCATTGATTACCAAACATGGCAGACCTGCCATCCTGGCGGTGCCCTTCGATGAGTATCTTCTGAGTCATGGGGTACATCGTTCACTGGCTCTGCACCTGTTTGAAACACATCGGGTTACTATGGCTCAGGCGGCGAAAATGTCAAAGCTCTCTCTCGAGGAGTTTATCGGACTGCTGGGAGAAGCAGGTGTTCCGGCGGTTGATTATCCAGCGGATGAGTTGGCAGAAGAGGTGCGGGTTGCCTTGTGAAGAGCTTAGTTATATCTGATGCGGGTCCGCTAATTGCATTGAGCAGAATAGAGCAACTGGGTTTGTTGAATAAGCTTTACGGAACTGTGTTGATCCCGGTTGCGGTTCAGAATGAATTATGTTGTGACACAAATCTACCTGGTGCTCGTTACTTGCGGCTTGCTTTGGAAGATGGGTGGGTTGAGGTGCTTGACCTTGTGGATGAAACGGGCGCCCTGGTGAGATTACGGTTGATTCTGGATCCTGGAGAGTCAGAAGCGATCCTACTGGCTGA
>JADWMH010000289.1 GCA_015767355.1 Gammaproteobacteria bacterium | reverse complement strand
CTGGTATTTTAATTTCTGCATCATCCCTAATCATGAGTAATACCTCCATCAAACTCTACCAGGGAACAGCGCACGCCTGCGCCTATCTGCCGGAACAGACTGCTGTCATGCATGTGGTGGACCCGCAGTTCCCGCTGACCGCATCTCATTACGGCATGCTGCTGGAATCAGGATTTCGCCGCAGTGGCAACATGGTCTATCGTCCGGGGTGCCCCTCATGCTCTGCATGCAAGCCTGCGCGTATCGATACCAGTGCTTTTCGACCCAATCGCTCACAGCGGCGCTGCCTGAAAATGAACCGGAAAATAGAACTCAAAGTCACGCCATCATTACAAGAAAGACACTTCAGGCTCTATCAGGAGTATCTCCTGTCACGCCATGCTGACGGTGATATGAGTGCGGACAGCATCATGGAGATGCAAAGATTTCTGCTCAGCGAATGGAGTGAAACCCTGCTGCTGGAAGGATGGCAGGATCAACAACTGCTGTTTGTAGCCGTCACCGATGTGGTCGACGGCGGTCTCTCGGCGCTCTACACATTTTTTGATCCCGCATTGCATCAACTCAGCCTTGGCACTTATGCAATTCTGCAGCAGATAGAACAGGCCAAACAACTCGGTCTCAAATGGCTCTATCTTGGATACTGGATAGCCGGATGTCAGAAAATGTCCTACAAAGCCAACTTCAGCGCGGTGCAGGTGCTGTCACAAAACGAAGGCTGGCAGGCTCTGAAATGATCATGCGATAATAATACCGTTATCGCTGCAACAGGACTGCTGAACACCATGCTGATACGAACAACTCTTTTACTGCTGGCGCTGTTTGCCACCGCTCACGCAAACGCTGCATCCAACGCCTGGTCAAAGATTGCAGCTCCTACATCGGATCTTCCCGATACCATCGGCGGCTATTCCATCGGCTGCTTCACTGGAGGTGTAAGCATGCCCCCTGAAGGACGCGGTTACCAAGTCGTACGGCTGTCCCGCAATCGCTACTATGGACACCCCAGCCTGATTCAATACCTCAAAGAGCTGGCGAAAAAGGTCGCCGATGAAGAACTCGGACTGATGCTGGTTGCGGATATGTGCCAACCACGCGGAGGGCCAATGCCGGGCGGGCACGTCAGCCACCAGAACGGGCTTGATGCCGATATCTGGCTGCCGCTCAACTACGAGCGCACCAGGGGCAAGCGTGACAATCTTAAATCTATTGCTTTTGCAGACAGGAAAAAATTCACACTGAATCGCGATGTCTGGACAAAGGGGCAGGCCCGCCTGATACAGCTCGCGGCGCAAGATCCACGCGTGGCGCGCATCCTCGTCAACCCCGTCATCAAGATGGAGCTCTGCAGCATGCAGTGGGATGACCGCAGCTGGCTGCGCAAGATTCGCCCCTGGTGGAAACACCACACCCACTTTCATGTACGCCTCCACTGCCCCAAAGGCAACCCAGACTGCAAATCTCAGGCCAGCCCTCCGTCAGGTGATGGATGCGGAGCAGAATTAACATCATGGCGTCCGGAGAACCGAAAAAAGTCGGGAAAAAGCACAAAAAGCAGCAGACCTACCCAGCCAAAACGTTGCAAGGCAGTTTTGAAGGATAAATAAGTCACTGCTATTGGGTGTATCTGGAGAAAACGTTGGAGGCATGGATGCCGACACGAGCCTACATGGATGTATTTACGGCATTTTCCGGAAGATATGCCTAATGACAGTGACAAACTCGTATGCGCTGAATGGTTAACCCGAATTTAGAATTAGCTAATGTTGACAATATGTTTTTTCGAATCATAACCATCGTCCTGCTACTCCTCTCTATTAGCGGGCCGGCGCATGCAATTCCGTCTCTGATCCCATTGATTCCAATCATCGGTGTTCTCATTGTCAAAGGCGCGATGCTCATTGGAGCATTTTTTTTCTTCGTGTTGTCACTCTATCAGGAAAAAAAGAAGCATTTTCTTATCTGGGGAATCCTCCTGTTTGCGCTGTTTATTGCATTGATGATTATTTTCTAGCAGGACCAAGCCCCAGACTAACCATCCATAAAAACATTTCTCTCGCCAAGACGCCAAGACCGCAAAGGTTTTTCTTGGCGAGCTTTGCGTTTTAGCGAGAGTCAATATTGAAATTTGACTCATTTGCAATGATGTTGGACACTCAAGGATTTCTAGTACAGTGATTGAAACCAAAGCATCACGCCTGAAAGCACTGAGCAGGATCGTAACAGTGCCAAAATT
>JADWMH010000110.1:6209-7041 GCA_015767355.1 Gammaproteobacteria bacterium | reverse complement strand
TGAATGAAGCAGCGTCCAATTCATCCTCCGGAGGAGAAATGATTAACATGAGTACAAGACTCACCAGCATAGCCGCTGCGGCGGCGATTGTTCTTGGCGGGACTCTTTCCATATCCACTGCAGTTGCCGCCGACGAGAAGGCGCTGGAAGAGGGAAAGAAACTGGCCTTTACGCGTAAAGATGGCAACTGCCTCGCCTGTCATGTCATCGAAGGCGGAGAGGCGGCCGGTAATATCGGGCCGCCGTTGATGATGATGAAAATCCGCTATCCCGATAAAGCCGTGCTGCGTGCACAAATATGGGATGCCTCTGTGCGCAATGCAGATACGGCAATGCCGCTGTTTGGAAAATACGGGGTTTTGAGCGAATCAGATCTGGACAAGGTCGTTGAGTTTATTCATACACTTTGAATCAACAGCAATTCAACAACGATTTAACACCGGTCAATAGAGGTATTGGAAATATGAAAAATCTACCAGGCAAGATACTGCTGCTGTCAGTTGTCTCTGCAATTGCAGTGACCGCACAGGCGGCGCAATATGAAACAGACAAAGAGGCCTTCGAAAACCATTTCAAAGGTCGTTTTCCCGATGTGGTCAGAGAGGAGTACGCCAACGGCGTCTACGCCATCGACCCTATCGGACGCGAGAGTTGGGAAGCAATAGAGGAGTTTCCGCCCTACGAGCTGTTTGTCGATGATGGCAAGGAGATGTGGGATGCACCCTTTGCCAATGGCAAAACCTACAAAGACTGCTTCCCGGATGGTCCGGGCATCGCCCACAAATATCCGCATTGGGATAAAGAGCAGGGCATGGTCATGACGCTTCCCCTG
>JADWMH010000110.1:0-6199 GCA_015767355.1 Gammaproteobacteria bacterium | reverse complement strand
CTGAACCAGTGCCGTGAAAGTCAGGGAGAAAAGCCTCTCAAATACAAGAAAGGGAGCATCAATAATATTCTCTCCTACATTGCTTATGAATCACGGGGCAACAAGACCAATGTTGTGATTCCCGAGGATGATCCACGCGCGTTGGAAGCCTATGAAAAGGGCAAAAAGTTCTACTACACGAACCGCGGTCAGCTCAATTTCTCCTGTGCAAACTGCCATGTGCAGAATGCCGGCATGAAAATTCGTTCAGATATGCTTAGCCCGGCGTTAGGACAAACGACGCATTTTCCCGTCTATCGCTCAAAATGGGGAACAGTCGGCACCCTGCATCGCCGTTTTACCGGCTGCAACAAACAGGTGCGGGCAAAGCCGTTCAAGGCGCAGGGTGAAGAGTATCGCAATCTCGAATACTTCCTCACCTACATGAGCAACGGTCTGACCCTGAATGGTCCGGGCGCACGCAAGTAAATGGTTGTTCGATGATCAAATCAGGAGAAAAAATGATGAATATGAAAAAACTGACTGCTATGCTGTGTCTCGGCGCTATCATTGCAATTGCAGGCCAATCGGCCATTGCTGCAGAGAAAAAAGCGGCGCCGAAAGCTGAAACAGTTGACAAGGCAGCTGCCACAAGCACTGAAAACAGTGGCGACAAGGCGGCAGCGGAGTCGGCTATTGCAGCTGCAGAGAGTGCGAGAAAAAAAGCGGCCAGCATCGATGGTGAATGGCGTGATACCGGTAAGATGATCAAAAAGGCCCAGGCTGCATTGAAAGCAGGCGACAGCGCCAAGGCGATCAAACTTGCCAAAAAAGCCGAAAACCAGGGCAAGCTGGGTTATGAGCAGGCACAGGCTCAACAAACGTTGAAAATGCCCTCCTACCTGAAATATTGAATCGTCGATATTGATAAATAATCGAACAAGAGGATCAAGAGTATGAACTTAAAAAATAGAGTGTCGGGTTTCACACTGGTTGCAGGGATGATGCTTTCTGGGGCATCGATTGCAGATAATGGTGGCAAAATCACTGCTTCGCTGCACTCGGTCGATGTGGTGCATAACGGGAAACAGGTACAGATTTCGAGGACTGCGGATCATGATGCGGTCATTCCAAAGGAGTTCTCGAAAGTGGGCCGCAGGTGCCCCCCTTTCTGTCTGCAGCCTATGCACGTTGCCGAGGGTGTTGAAACCGTCGGAGAAATCGATGTGCTGGGTTATCTCAAACGCTCCAGCAGCGGCGACCGCACCGTGATGGTGGTTGATTCACGCACGCCTGAATGGGTCATGCGCGGAACCATTCCCGGCTCTGTCAACATCCCATGGAACCAAATCAACCACGACGTTGAAGGCGCCTTTGCAGTCGAGGCGGAAGCGGCGACCCTGGATGATATCCTGACCAACCAGTTTGGCGTCAAGATCACCGATGGCAAACGTGATTTTCGCAATGCCAAGACCCTGGTGCTCTACTGCAACGGCAACTGGTGCCCGCAGTCGGCGATCAACATCAAGACGCTGCTCAAGCTCGGTTATCCCGCTTATAAGCTGAAGTGGTACAGGGGCGGCATGCAGGCATGGGTCAGCTCCGGTCTGACCATCTACAGGCGCTGATAACCACAAGCACATATGTGCAATTCGTAGGATGCTGCTGAGGAACGAAGCGCATCTGTCGAGTCAACCCGCGATCGATGCGCTTCGCAAGCTCAGCAGCATCCTATGCCATTTCGAACAATGCACGGAATTCTTAGAACGTATGAATTCATGGCTGGCGCACACCAAATTCAAACAGACAACTGCTAAATATCTGCTAATTAGGAAACACCAGAATGACTATTTCACGCCGTGAATTTGTAAAACTGATGGGCCTTGCCGGCGCTGCCGGAATGATGCCTGGCTCGATCTTTGCAGCAGCAAAACAACCATCGAATCTCTACGAGGTTCCTGGTTTTGGCAATGTCAGCCTGCTCCATTTTACTGACTGCCATGCCCAACTGAATCCAGTCTATTTTCGTGAGCCGAATGTCAATCTTGGTTTTGGCTACGGTCTCGGCAAGGCTCCGCATATCGTCGGTGATGCGATGCTGCAGCATTTCAATATCAAGCCGGGCAGCATCGAGGCGCACGCCTTTACTTATCTCAATTTCGACGATGGCGCCAATCAATTTGGCAAGATTGGCGGTTTTGCACACCTCAGCACACTGATCAATCAACTGCGTGATGCACGCGGCCCGGGCAATTCTCTGCTGCTCGACGGTGGTGATACCTGGCAGGGCTCAGGCACCTCCTACTATACGCGCGGCAAGGATATGGTCGGCGCCTGCAACCGCCTCGGCGTCGATGTCATGACAGGTCACTGGGAATTCACCTATCTGGATAAGGAGATCATCTCAAATATCAACGATTTCAAGGGCGATTTTGTTGCGCAGAATGTCGGCGTCAATGAAGAGGCGCTGTTTGATTACAAGTTTGCTGACTTTGACGGCTTCAATGAAGACGAAGGGCTGGCGTTCAAACCCTACACCATGAAGACGGTGGGCGGCGCCAGAGTCGCCGTGATCGGCCAGGCATTTCCCTACACGCCGATTGCCAACCCCAGCCGCTTTATTCCCGACTGGACCTTCGGCATCCAGGATGAGCAGATGCAGTCGGTCGTCGACATGGTGCGCGACACCGAGAAACCTGATGTCGTTATCGTCCTCTCGCACAACGGCATGGATGTCGATATCAAGATGGCCTCGCGCGTCAGCGGCATCGACGCCATCTTCGGCGGTCATACGCATGACGGCATGCCTGCACCGACCATTGTCAACAACAAGGGCGGCAAGACGCTGGTCACCAATGCAGGCTCCAACGGCAAATTCCTTGGCGTCATGGATCTTGATGTCAAAGACGGCAAGGTGCGTGACTTCCGCTATCGCCTGCTGCCGGTGTTCTCGAACATGCTCGAGGCCGACAAGGAGATGCAGTCCTATATCGACGAGGTGCGCAAGCCCTACAAGGCGGAGCTCGATGAAGAGCTGGCTGTTGCAGAGGAGACCCTGTTTCGCCGTGGCAACTTCAACGGCACCTTCGATCAGGTCATCTGTAATGCACTGACGACAGTGAATGATGCGCAGATATCCCTGTCACCGGGATTCCGCTGGGGAACAACGGTGCTGCCAGGGCAGAAGATCACCATGGATCATGTCATGGACCAGACCTGCATCACCTATCCGGAGACCTATCGCCGCGAGATGAAAGGCTCCGAGATCAAGGCTATCCTGGAGGATGTGTGCGACAACCTTTTCAATGCCGATCCTTACTACCAGCAGGGTGGCGACATGGTGCGTCTCGGCGGCCTCGACTACGTCTGCGACCCTACCGCAGGCATGGGCAAACGCATCCAGAATATGACCCTGGATGACGGCACAGCCATCGATGCGGAGAAAAGCTACATGGTCGCAGGCTGGGCAACAGTGGGATCCAAATCTCCCGGACGTCCGATCTGGGAAGTGGTCGCCGATTATCTGCGCGACCAGAAGAGCGTCAAGATCGACAAACTCAACACCCCCAAACTGGTCAATGTCAAAGGCAACCCCGGCATCGATGCTTATGTGAAAGGGTAGGGTATGAACACATAAGCATTTCATCTGCTTGAGGAGGTGATTAATGCCGTGGTCTGCAGTCGAAAAGACGATTACACAGGCTACCGGAGAGCGTTTTCGTATCGATGAGAGGGTGTCGGTCGGGGGCGGCTGCATCAACTCTGCATTTCACCTGACGGACAAGGGCAAGGGGAAGAGCTACTTCGTCAAGGTCAACAAGGCGCACATGCGCCATATGTTCGATGCAGAGTATGCAGGGCTGCTGGAGTTGCATGATGCACAGGCTATTCGAATACCTCGGCCAATCGTAGTTGGGGAGAGTAAAGATCTGGCCTGGCTGGTGCTGGAGAACATCGAGTTGGGGCATGGCGGCGACAGCCGCATGGCGGGCGAGCAGCTGGCGCTGCTGCATCGTCATCAGGCACAGCATTTCGGCTGGTCAATCGATAACACCATTGGCTCCACCCAACAGATCAATCATCAGGAGCATGAATGGATTAAATTCTGGTGTGAGCATCGGCTCGGGTTTCAACTGCAGTTGGCGGCTCGCAACGGTTTTACAGGCCGCCTGCAGCAACAGGGCGGGAAGCTGCTCGAAAGCTTTCATCTGCTGATGGATCACGATCCTGTCCCCTCGCTGCTGCATGGTGATCTGTGGGGAGGAAATATTGGCTATCAGAAGGACGGAGCTCCTGTCATCTATGATCCTGCCGTCTATTATGGTGACAGGGAAGCTGACATTGCCATGACCGAACTCTTTGGCGGGTTCGGCGCTGATTTTTATGCGGCCTACAATGCAGTGTGGCCGCTTGACTCAGGATATGCGGTGAGGAAAACCCTCTACAATCTTTACCATATTCTCAACCATGCCAATATGTTTGGCGGAGGCTATGCGGACCAGGCAGAGGGCATGATCGATCGTTTGCTTGCGCATATCGCTTAATGATTGTTCTCACAGATTTTTCTGCATGGCATAGAGACAAAAACCAACTCAATTGCTATCATAGCTGGTTTTATTCAATATGATATCTTTGGAGTTAACTGAATGATCCAATCTCTACTCACCGTCTGCATCGGCAACATCTGCCGCAGTCCAATTGCAGAGGGGTTGTTTCGTCACTACGCCGAGGAGAATGGTTTGCAGATGCAGGTCTCTTCGGCTGGTTTGGGAGCATTGGTCAATCATCCGGCTGATCCATTTTCGGTCGAATTGATGGATGAAATCGGCATCGATATCAGCCAACACCTGGCGCGTCAGATTACACCGCAGATCGTGGCTGAATCAGAGTTGATTATCACTATGGAGTCCTGGCAGCAACGCAAGGTGGAGGAACAGTTTCCCTTTGCCAGGGGACGGGTTTTTGCGATCGGCAAATGGTCTGACAGTGAAATTGCCGATCCCTACAAGAAGCCCCGCGAAGCTTTCGAAGTGGCCTTCAAAGGAATCCAGGCGGGCTATGCCGAGTGGCTGGAATATTTATAATAACAAAGAGGGCCTTTTGCAAAACTCCGTCATTCCGGCATTCGCCGGAATGACGTATTTGAGATTTTTGCAAGAGGCTCAAGAGCACCAGGATCTCTCCTGCGTCGAGATGACAATCTTTTTCTCACTCCTCGCTACTCACTCCTATCCCTTCTCTTCGTAGAACGGCTTTTCACCCTTCGGGCGTTGCTTGAAACGCCTGTGCAACCAGAAATAATCTTCCGGCTGGCGTCTGATCCAGGTTTCAAAAATTTCGTTGATGCGAATAGCATCCTGGCGTAGATCCCCGGATGGGAATTTATCCAGAGGTGGAGACAACTCCAGGTCGTAGCCCTTGCCATCCCTGCGGCGCAGGCATAAAAAAGGGATGACGGCCGCGCCCGTGATGCGCGCCAGAGAGGAGGTGGCAGTATTGGTGGCGGTCTCCACTCCAAAGAAGGGGACAAAAAGCGGCTTGTCTGTTCCCATGTTCTGATCCGGAGCATACCAGATGGCATGTCCCTGCCTGAGGCTGCGAATCATGCCCCTGACATTACTTTTGTGAATGGTGCTGGCGGAGTGGTGTTCGCGGTTGACGTGCAGCAGATGTTCGGTAAAGGGTTTTTCACTGGGGCGGTAAACAGTATCGATCGGGAAATGATGTGAAATCAGTCTTCCGCTCATCTCGACAGAGGTAAAGTGCGCCGATAGCAGGATAACGCCTTTCCCTTCATCCATTGCCTTCTGCAGATGCTCAAGTCCCTGAAAATGTGCGAGAGGTTCGAGTTTTCGCCTGCTGGCCCACCAGGCAAGTCCGAGATCGATCACACCCTTGCCCATTGCGTGAATATGCTGCTGCGCCAACTGCTCCCGTTCACTATCAGATAACTCTGGAAAGCAGAGCTTCAGGTTTGTTGTTAAAATAATGCGGCGTTTTTGGGGAATGAACCTGTAGACCAGGTCAGCCATCTTTGGGCCGATTTTCATCAACACAGACCAGGGAAGCAGCAGCATCAGGCGCAGGAGTCCGAGAACAATCCACAGGGGCCAGGTTTTCGGTCGCAGGTGTTCTGGAATCATTAGCGGGTCAAATCAGGTGAAGATACGGATGATTTTACTGAAAATTCCTCTTTCTGCTATAAAAAGATGAAATAATT
>JADWMH010000288.1 GCA_015767355.1 Gammaproteobacteria bacterium | reverse complement strand
CCAACATCAGAAGAGTGATGATCGCCGAGCCCCTTGGCCAGGTACGATTTTCCAGCCATGTGGAATCCATGGGCCTGAATCTTGATAAAGAGTTGATCCAGCGTTCTTCCCCGCAAACACATTTCATGCAGGACGAGCAGGGGGCGGAGGTGCTGCGCAGCATCAACCCCGTGCATAACAAACCCCAATGCCAGGAGTGCCATGGTCCGGTGGAGCTAAACCCCGTCAATGGCGTCCTGGTGGTGGACTATGATGCCGCCCCGATTCGTCACAAGGCGCGCAAGACGACGCTCATGCTTATGGGCGCGGGAGCACTGATCGTCATCATCAATCTATTGGGCGGCTGGTGGTTCATTCGCCGCTTCATTCTGCAGCCGGTCGAGTCTCTCAACACCTCCAGCCACTCCCTTGCGCATGGTCAGCTCGATACCCGTGTCAGTTTAGAAGGCAACGATGAGTTGTCGGCTCTTGGTGAAACCTTCAATCTGATGGCTGCGAATCTTCAATCCAGCCTGCGTCAGACGGAGGAGGGTGAGGCATTCCTTCAGAGCATGATTGATGCTATTCCCGATGGTGTACGCGTCATCGACGATGACTACAACATGCTGCTGGTGAACCGAACATTTCGCGAGCAGACGGGGTGTCCCGACAAGCCATGGGTGGGGCAAAAGTGCTTCACGACCCATAATCTGGATGCGCCCTGTCCCGCCGAGTTGGTGACATGTCCCCTTGTAGAGATTCGCAGGGAGAACAAGAGAGTGAAGGTGATTCACCATCACACCAGATGCGATGGCGATACCCTGGATGTGGAGATCTATGCTGCGCCCATGACCATCATCAGGGATGGAAAAGAGGTGGCCCTGCTGGTTGAGTCGATTCGTGATCTTACCCATGAGGTGCGTTTTACCCATGAGCAGCGTTTGTCTGAACTGGGTCGGCTGGCGGCGGGGGTGGCTCACGAAATATACAATCCACTGAGTTCCATGAAGCTGGCGCTGCACTCACTGGCGGGAATGATCGTCGATGAGGGGCAGCCGGATGAAATCGGAGACTACCTGGATATCGTGGAACTGCAGATGGATCAGTGTATCCGGATCACCGACCGCCTGCTGCACCTGAGCGCGTCTCCATCGGGCCAGCCGCAGCTGGTGGATATTCAGCAGGCGGTAGAGGATATACTTAGCCTGGTGGGTTGGGATGCCCAGGAGGCTTCCATCGATATCGTTAAATCGTTTCCTGAGCAGCCATTGCGGGTGTTTGCCAATGATGGCGAGATTCGCATGCTGGTTCTGAATCTGGTGCAGAATGCCTTTCACGCCATGCCTTCCGGCGGTAAGCTTCGCATCACAGGCAGTATCGAAGCTGACGAAGTGGTGGTGCGCTTCTGCGATAACGGAGTCGGTATTTCTGATGAAAATCTGCCCAGGTTGTTTATGCCGTTCTTCAGCCGGCGTGCTGACGGCGTAGAAGGCACCGGCCTTGGTCTGCCTATCTCCCGGAGTATCACGGAGAGCTTCGAAGGTTCCCTGGAAGTGGAGAGTGAGTTGGGCAAGGGAAGCTGTTTTATTGTCAGGCTGCCGGAGGCCACCGCTGAGAGGTTGACATCATGAGCGCCAAAATACTGGCTATCGAAGACGACAAGTTGTTGAACAAGATGCTAGTGCATCAGCTGGAGGGCATGGGCCATAGCGTTACCGGTGTAGACAGCATGCGCGATGCCCGGGAGTATCTGAGTAAGTACGAACCGGATCTGATCATCTCCGATATGCGCCTTTCCGATGGAGATTGTCTCACTGAGTTGCCGGTGCTGTGCGACTCCTGTTCGGTCATCATACTGACCGCTTACGGCACCGTGAAAAATGCAGTTGATGCTATACATGCAGGCGCGTCTGATTACCTCACCAAACCCGTGAGTCCCGAGGAACTGACTCTCACGGTTGAGCGTGTCCTGGAGAATGCAGCTCTCAAGGCGGATCACCAGTTCTGCAAGGCGCGTCTGCAGGCGCAGGCCGGCTCACTATCTTTTATGATCGGCCAGAGCCCCGCGCTGGAGCGGGTGAAGGAGCATATCGATGCAGTTGCGTCCAGCGACATGACCGTGCTGGTGCTGGGGGAGAGCGGTTCAGGCAAGGAGCTGGTTGCGCGCGCCATTCACGATCAGAGTCACCGCGCCAAACGCAACTTCGTGGCGGTGGATTGCTGCACTCTGCAGGAGAGCCTTTTCGAATCCGAACTGTTCGGCCATGAGAAG
>JADWMH010000287.1:412-2253 GCA_015767355.1 Gammaproteobacteria bacterium | reverse complement strand
ATGCAGATCAGCCCCTCTGGCGGCAATGCATAGATGGATCGGAGTTCTTCGGGATCCCTAAAACCCTCGGCATCCAGGATCGCTTCGAGACAATGCACCGGGTGCGTGTCTTCGAACTTCAGCCCGAGCCTGATCCGCAGCGGACATTGGATAAAGCCATCGTCTTTGCCCAGCAGGGTCGAAGCGATCCACTCCTTGCGCATCCGACTCCTCGGCCCGCCGGAATTTGCATACAGCGTTGGTTCACGCATGATGATGGCTGAATGTGCGACGTTCATACGAGCCCCTTCTGCTTCAGCAGTTTCACGCAGGATTCGATCTCCCCCTCGAGCCCAGCGGGATTTGCAGGATTCACCTTTTCGACAAGACACCAGTTGAAGAACTGCTTGGCGCGCTCACGACGCCCGCTCCGCTTGCTGCCGATCACGCGGGCATACCGCTCGAAATCTGGATGCCGGGTATCGCTCAGATTACGCCTCTCCTGCCAGCTGACCTCCCCGTTGACCGACAAGATCGGCGTGGCAATCTTGCCAAGATCATTGACGCCGTCCGCACCGATGGGAAGTTTCTCCATGACGGCCGCCGGATAGAGCGCAAACGCCAGCGCCGCTGCTCTCTCTCGCGGTTCCAAAGCAATAAACTGGGCGATCGCCTGCGTGCCTTCATCACGGTTGTGACATTGGTTTAACAGGATGCGGAGCTTTTTCGGGAGTGAAGCTTGCGCCATGAAAGCATGAATCCAGCTTCCCTCATCCTTACTGGCCGTGTCCCATGCGGCCCGGTGCGCCGCAGAGACGATTTCACTACTGACCTCCTCACCCCATGCCACATGTGGAATGCTGCACACAAGGATCAACCGGTACAATCGCTGCGTTCTCCTGCCTTCGACAATCGTGGCCGCAAGCAGACTGCGCGCCATCAACCTTGAACGGCGCGGAGAGATACGCACACCGGCCCCGTTCAGTGCATTGATGACTGCCGTCACGTATTCCAGGATAAAGGCCGGGCAGTTGTCCAGTTGTTCGACGAACGTTTTCTGCCATGACTTCAGCTGCTTTTTCAGCTTTCCGGCATCATTGGAGATCCTCCCCTCCCCGCTTGGATCGGCAACTTTGCGCTGCTCTTCGGCTGTGAGATCATCCCAGTCAACCGCCCAGACGACCAGGGAGAATCGGTCTGCAAGGGCGGGATCGAGCGGCTCCGATCCTGCGTACTCCTCCAGGCCGCCCTGATCCGTCGTCACCGGATTCATTGCAGCCCAGCGATAGCGCAGTTTGGGGATGGAGATACCCTGCACCTTGCGCTCGTGAACAAGTGAGAAAAGCCGGTTCTGGTGCTCGGGCTTGCAGCGGCTGATCTCATCGACAAGTACCGACTCGGCCCCCCACACCGTCGCAGGCGTCTCCAGAAACTTCACGCCACCGTTTTCGCTGTCTGGAAATGGGAAACCCACCAGGTCGTCAAAAGAGATCAGGCTGGCGTTGTAGTGCCGGTGCTCCAGGCCAAGCTCCTCGGAAAGCGAGTTGAGCAGAAACGTTTTTCCGGTTCCCGACCGGCCGATAAGCAAAAGAGGATCCTCTGTGACCAACGACGCCAGTATCGCCGGTTCGATTTTATCGAAGCCGAATACATCGAGCGCCACCAGGTAAAAACTCTTCTTGATAGTCATGCTGTCTCTCCAACCCTGTTTTTATTCTCAGCGGGAAGTTCCGGCGCGTCTGCAGATTTATCCGCATCCTCACGGCTGGTGTTGATCACCCTGGCCAAAGATTCACGCTCAAAATGGCGTCGTTGCTCTGCCACCTCGGCATCGCTGATCACCCCGGATGACTGGTCAAATG
>JADWMH010000287.1:0-402 GCA_015767355.1 Gammaproteobacteria bacterium | reverse complement strand
TCAAATGGATAGGGTTTTGGCCGGATAACAGTGCCAGGTCTCACAGGCCCGACGAAGTCCCAATCGCCTTCCTGGGGAATCGAATTGCACCGGATGCCCGCCAGGTTGCCTGAGGGCTCTATGAAATGAAAGACGCCATTTGCAACTTCCGTCTGCTGTGTGTCCACGTGCCACAAGAACCAGGCTTTGAGATAGACGGTTACACTCTGATTGAACAGGTCATGTCTGATGAAGAGGCTTCCCTGGGATACGGATGTTTCCGGGGAATTCGGTAGGAAAGTAGTCATTACGTTAATCTCCGGCTCCAGAGAGATTGGATGTGCAGGAAGCACCATGGAGCCAGAGTGGTGATCCGCTTTAGCAGCACTTGTTAATCGCCCGCAAGTTGATGATTAAATCGGC
>JADWMH010000109.1 GCA_015767355.1 Gammaproteobacteria bacterium | reverse complement strand
CTGCCTCTGGCGACACTTATACATCCATGTATGACGTAGGCCAGGCGCATCAATCATGTATGATGCGCTTCGTACCTCAACACATCCTATGGACTACTGATCCGCACAGACTTTTAGAAAAATTTCTCTCTTTCGTGGTAAATCAGTTAATCATTCAATAACCTGAAAAAATTCCCTGTTGCTACATACAGTCGTCCCCTCATATACTTAAGGATTGAATTCACAACAGATTAGCAGCCGACCTTATGACAACCTCTTTTCATCCACCTGTTCGCACCTTGATGGGCCCCGGCCCCTCCGATGTCAATCCGCGTATTCTTGAAGCCATGTCGCGCCCGACCATCGGTCACCTCGACCCTGCTTTTATCGGCATGATGGAGGAGGTCAAGTCGATGCTGCAATACGCTTTCCAGACATCGAACACACTCACCATGCCAGTTTCGGCGCCTGGCTCCGCCGGCATGGAGACCTGCTTTGCCAACCTCGTCGAACCCGGCGACAAGGTGATCGTGTGTCAAAACGGCGTTTTCGGCGGGCGCATGAAAGAGAATGTAGAGCGCTGCGGCGGCATCGCGGTGATGGTTGAAACAGAGTGGGGCCGCGCCGTTGACATCGATGCTGTCGAAGATGCACTGAAGGCCAATGCGGATGCAAAAATCGTAGCATTCGTGCATGCAGAAACCTCGACCGGTGCGCAATCCGATGCAAAAGCATTGGTCGAACTGGCGCACAAACATGACTGTTTGACCATCGTCGATGCCGTAACTTCGCTGGGCGGCACGCCGATACTGGTCGATGAATGGGGAATCGACGCCATCTATTCCGGCACCCAGAAGTGCCTCTCCTGCGTCCCCGGACTCTCACCGGTCAGCTTCGGCGACAGGGCTACTGAGGTCATACAGAATCGCAAAACGAAGGTTCAGAGCTGGTTTCTCGATCTGAACCTGGTGATGGGCTACTGGGGCTCCGATGGCCAGCGCACCTATCACCATACTGCTCCGGTCAATACCCTCTACGCCCTGCATGAATCGCTGCTGCTTCTGCAGCAAGAGGGTCTGGAGAATGCATGGCAGCGTCATCAGCATAACCATCTGGCGCTGAAGGCGGGGCTGGAGTCGATGGGACTGGGCCTTATCGTGCCCGAGGATGAGCGTCTTCCGCAACTGAACGCCGTCTCGATTCCCGAAGGGATCGATGATGCCGCTGTGCGACTCCGTTTGCTGAATGAGTATAACCTTGAGATTGGAGCAGGGCTTGGACCGCTGGGCGGGAAAATCTGGCGCATCGGCCTGATGGGTTATGCCAGCAACAGCAAGAACGTCATGCTGTGCATCACAGCTCTCGGCAGCGTGCTGCGTGACATGGGCTATAAGGCATCTCTCGATGATGCACTGGATGCAGCTTACGGAGTTTTGAGCGGGTAGGTTTTGGCTCGATGAGAAAGAACCGGCATTTCACCATGGGCGGTCGTATGCTGCTGCTGGCAGCTGCCTTCGGTGTACTGGTTGGCAGCTACTACCTGGGAAATCAATACCAGCGAAACAAGGTCGTAAGTGAGAGCATCGCGATGCTGCATACCCCGGAAAAAGCCATCGCCCCATTCTCCCTGGAGAGAGCGGATGAAACCGGCCTGAGCAACGCAGATCTGAAAGGACACTGGTCGCTGTTCTATTTTGGCGACAGCTACTGCACTGACCTCTGCCCCGCCGCTCTGGGTAATATTGTCAGGCTCTATAACCGGCTTGCAATCAATCCTGAAGTTCAACAGTCGCTGAAGTTCATCTTTGTTTCGCTTGACCCGTTGCGGGACACCCCCGAACGCCTGCGCTCCTATGTCACAGGCTTCCATCCCGGCTTCATCGGTGTCTCCGGCAGTGAAGACGAGGTGCATGCTCTCGCAAAGGAGTTTTCGATCTATTTCAAACAACAGGCGCCTGACCAGGAGGGCAATTACCGCATCGATCACAGTGTGACACTCTCACTGGTCAATCCGCAGGGTAAAATAGCCGCCTATTTTATCGATCTGACAAACCCCGAACATCTCGCCACTGACATTTTAACTATCATTGAATCATGACTACTTCAGCCAGCAATGACACTCCCTCATGGCCGCAGCGTCTGCTTACAGTCGTTATGCCAATGCTGCCCCATCACCTGCTCTCGGCCATGATGTATGCTGTTGCCCGCAGTGAATGGAAACCACTCAAGAGCAGAATCATTCGCTGGGTGGTCAAACAATATGATGTGGATCTCAGCGAAGCAGTGGTCAAGGATGCAGAGCTCTACCCGAGCTTTAACGCGTTTTTTACCCGCCAGCTGGAGAGCAGCGCTCGCCCGCTTGCCGCCGGACAAAACATCATTGTCAGTCCTGTCGACGGCGAGGTGAGCCAGGCTGCACCGATCGAGCAGGGACGCATGATCCAGGCAAAAGGCCGCGACTACTCACTGCTGGAGCTGCTGGGGGGTGACGAGAGACTCGCAGCCATGTTTGAAGAGGGCAATTTTGCAACCATCTACCTCTCCCCCAGAGACTACCACCGCATCCATATGCCGATGGATGGTCATCTGAGAAAAATGAGCCATGTTCCGGGGCGCCTTTTCAGCGTCAGCCGGTATACGACCGAGTCAGTGCCCAATCTGTTTGCGCGCAATGAACGCGTGATCTGCCTGTTTGACACGGATGCCGGCCCAATGGCCATGATACTGGTGGGAGCAATCTTCGTTGGCAGCATGGAAACGGTGTGGGACGGAGTCGTGACGCCGGTAAGACATCGCATCAGCAGCTGGGAATACGCGCCTCAATCAGAGCAACAGCTGACATTGCACAAGGGCGAAGAGATGGGGCGGTTCAACATGGGCTCTACAGTGATCCTGCTGTTTCCCAAAGACCGCGTCGCATGGGACCCGCTCATGACAAATGGCGAAAGTCTCAAAATGGGACAGCGTATCGGCGGAAGATTACTCACTGTTTAGGAATTGTCCATTAATAACCCCTCAATAGCCCCATGCCTGGCAACAATTCATAGGATGTGCTGAGTGAAACGAAGCGCATCGATTTGGCGTAAATATTGATGCGCCTCGTACCTCGACACATCCTATGAGAAATCACATACACGGGATTGTTGAGAAGTTACTCTAATTTCCACCTGACGCAAGCATCGACATCCTGACCAGCTCGGCAAGCGACTTCGCCTGCATCTTCTCCATCACATGGGCGCGGTGAGCCTCGACGGTCTTGGCGCTGACATTGAGTTCAGACGCAATCTGCTTGTTGGCTTTTCCCATGGTGACCAGTTCCATCACCTGGTGCTCCCGCCTTGTAAGCTGCGCCAGCCGGGCCAGGATCTCTGCCTGGGTTGCACGGTTTTTACGCTGCTCCACATCCAGTGAGAGCGCGTGCTGAATCGATGCCAGCAGCAGTTCATCATCAAAAGGCTTCTCAATAAAATCCAGTGCGCCGGCTTTCAATGCGCGCACCGCCATGGATACATCGCCATGACCGGTGATGATCACCACAGGAAGCCTGACATCTCTGCTCTCCAGCTGCGCCTGAAGTTCCAGACCGTTCATACCTGGCATGCGGACATCCAGCAGCAGACAGCCTGACTGGCCGGGATAGTAGCTCTGTAGAAATGAGTGTGCCGAATCATGGGTTTCCACCTTCAGTCCGACAGACTCAAGCAGCCAGCGCAGGGAATCACGCAGCGCTTCATCATCGTCAACAATGAAAACCACTCCCTGCTGATCGCTCTGTTGACTCTTCTGGTTACTCTTCAGATTATTAGGGTTGTTGCTCATGACTTTTCCTGCTGTTGGTTGTGCGTGGTGACCGGCAGCCATATTGTAAATGCTGCGCCGCCCAGACTGCTTTTTGTATAACTGATTTTGCCACCATGATCGGCGACAATGGTTTCACTGATCGACAATCCCACCCCCATACCGCTCTGCTTGGTCGTAAAAAACTGCTCAAAAATCCGGCTCTCGGCTTCTGCACTCAAGCCAGGACCATTATCTTCGACTGTGACCGTCAGCATAGCATCCCTGCGTGATGTACTGATACGAATCACACCGGGAGATATCTCCGCCTCTATCAACGCATCCACTGCATTGCGTGTCATATTAAGGATCACCTGTTCGATCTGCACAAGATCGATGTTCACGACAGGGAGGTCAACGGCCAGATCCAGCTTGATCTGAATGTTGTTTTTACGCGTCTCAAAATCCATAAATGAGAGCACTTCATGCACCAGGTTATTCAGTCTGGCGCTGCTGCGTACCGGAACCTGCCTCTCAACCATCTCCCGCAATCGCTTGATGATGCGCGCAGCTCTGCCGGCCTGACTGGTGATTCTCTGTAACGGTTCCACCAGCTCCTGACCAGTGGCGCCATTGACAAAACGCCGCCTGGCGCCATTCGCATAATTGATGATTGCCGCCAGCGGCTGATTCAGCTCATGAGCAAGCCCAGTCGCCATCTCTCCCATACTGCTGAGACGGCAAACATGCACCAACTCGCTCTGGTGACGCCGGGCATCAGCTTCGGCAGCACGCATTTCTGTCATATCCCGGGCATAGAGATTGGCATAATCAAGCTCTGCGATGGGAGCGATAAGCAGAGAATAGATGCGTCCGTCCAGCTCGACCTCACTCTCATGGTCAGCACCCTGATTCAGGGCATACTCGATTTTTGTGCGCCAGTTCAGAGGGATCAACTGCATGCGGGCCACGCCGAGAGATTCCAGCATGGGCTCGCTTGCTGCGTTGGCATAAGTAATCACCCCTTTCCGATTGACGCGCATAACCGGGATCGGACTCTCTCCGGGAAATGCCGCCAGTGAGCGTATCTCCTGCTCCTGCTTGCGGCGCTGCGAGATATCATGCAGATAGATTGTAAAGAGCGTACTGCTGTCAATCAAAATTGGTTTGATTGCCACTTCAACGGGGAACTTGCTCCCGTCACTATGATGGGCAATCATCTCCAGACGCAAATCCCAAACATCTTCTCCACTGTCGAAACTGGCCTTCAAAACATCGGCGAAATGCACCTGACTGGCCGCATCGATGATCAGTGATTCGACCGATTTTCCTTTTGCATCCGCCGCCTGATAACCAAATGTTTTCTCTGCAGTGGGATTGAAGTCGATGATGGAACCACTCTGATCGACGGTAACGATTGAATCGAGTGATGTCTCCATAATCGCCGTGGTCAAAGCCTCTTTTTGCCGTATCTCTGATTCATGCAGGACGCGCATCTCCTCTCTTGCTTCACGCACAAGGCGGATGAACTGCTTCATCCAGTCCTCAAGAATCATCAACTGGTTGCCGCTCTCCCTGATGGGTTGGGAGATGCCCAGCGCCCGCTGTGAAAATTTTGAAAGACGCCGCAGTGCGGCGCTGAGACGATTGGAAACAAGCATGAACAGCAGCGAGAAAAAAGCGATAAACGTGAGTGCGACAATACCGCGCTGACGCTGTTCGAGACGCACAATACGCAGCGCCATACTGCGCATTGGGCTAAGGGGTATAAAAGTTGCAAACAACATCTCCTGATTGGTTTCACCGCTGTCAAGAAACGTTTGAGAGGTCACTGCATACTCCTCTGACATCTTTGCTGCTTCATCCCCGACGACTATCTCATCTAAATTACTGGTGGCTAACAGACGCTGTTCACTTGAATCCAGCAGAGCAGTCACTACCCCCTTGCGCGAGAGCCCCGGTTGGGCAGTCTGCAGAAACTCTTCGTCAACAGGGACCACCAGCATCAGTGTTCCCATGACATTGTATGCGGCATCTTCTGCAACTGTTGACACCAGCAGCCATGGCTTGCTGTCAATGATGGTGAGATAGACCTGGGTTTGATCTGTGGCGAGGTAATCATTGATGCGGGGTGTCAGACCATCTGGCAGCGGCAAATCTCCGGTCTGGTAAAGCTCTCTCACCACTCCCATGCGATCAATCAGCAAAATATGACTCGGTGAGATCAGCGATTTCCAGCGGGAAGGCATCGGCAGCCAGGGCGGCTGCTTTTCATGATAGACAACCACCGACTCCCGATCATCAGAAAACCAGTAGAGCGGGTCGAGATAGTTTGCCAGGCGGCGATGGCTTGCAAGAAGCTGCGCAGATGATTTATAGCCCTGGATTGAGTTATGAAAATAGATTAGTGATTCATGGGAGCGCTGTTCAAGATTTTCCTGGAGTTGCTGCTGATAAATCTGATTGACTTCATCCTTCTGCAGGGTATCCAGAATCTCCCACAGCCCGAGTCCTGCAATCACCCCGACAATGGCTGCAAACAGTGATAAGGGAATGCGACGGATCAGCTTTCGCAGTATGGACAACGAGATGCTCCTGATGGATCGATTCGGCGCCGTACGAAAGTGAGACTGCCACCGGGGGAGTCTAAATCATACTCTCTCCCCCGCAAAATAAAAAAGCCCGCAAATGCGGGCTTTTTCATCACTCGAACTGAAGTTGTGTTAACTGGCCAGTTTTAACGTCTCTTTTTCACGTTTCTGTTGACCGTCGATATCCAGTACATCAGCATTCTGGATCAACTCTTCTAGGGTAATTCCTTCGAGAAACTCATAAATTTGTTTGCTCAACGAATTCCACAGCGAGTGTGTCAAACAACGATGTCCGCCGGAACAGTTCTCCTGGCCACGACAGCGTGTAAATTCAACCCACTCATCCACAGCGCAGATAATATTGGCGATACTGATCTCATCAGCACTGCGGCCAAGAAAGTATCCACCACCGGGACCACGTACGCCGCGCACCAGTCCCTTGCTTCTCAGTGATGCAAACAGTTGCTCCAGATATGAGAGAGAGATACCCTGGTTTTCAGAGATATCAGCCAGCGTCACCGGCCCGTCAGACCCATGCAGCGCCAGGTCCAGCATCGCAGTCACAGCATAACGACCTTTGGTAGAAAGCCTCATAATTACACCTCAATTTCTAATTTCTCACTAAATACAAGGGTAATTATGATAAAACCCAGTAAATTAGTCAAGTATTATATTGAGAGGTTTTTGCGGTACTCGTACATCGTTAGTTTTGTCATCTCGAACGAATGTGAAAGATCTTATTTATCAATATTTTAAGATTT
>JADWMH010000108.1 GCA_015767355.1 Gammaproteobacteria bacterium | reverse complement strand
CGAAGCGTATCGGCAGCATGACGATTGCTCGTGGAGCATGTTCCAACATGCCATAGAGGAATGGAACAGCAAAGGATTTGATACGGGTGCCGCTAAAGAGACGCTGATTTCCCTTGTTAATCTTCTCTGTGGCTTCAAACTCTTTCAGATAAAGAGCGTCAGAACGAATAATTTCAGAGCGATATTTGTGATTGTCGTCAGTTGATTTCATATGATTTCATAAGGATTGAATCAAGTTATTTTATTACTGAGGAGGTTTTTGTTTGTGCCTGTGCAGTATACCCTTTGCTGAAATCGTTGCCTGCTTTCAAAATGATACTACTATTGCACATGCTGCACTACCAGCTGCAGGCGCTCCTCGCCATAGTAGTCGTTGATGTCGAGACGGTAGGCGATCTCGACCAGGTCCCCCCTTGCGTAATCAGCGCCCTCCGCCTGGTTGAAGGCGATCGCCTCGATCACCGGTGTTGATGCATTCTCCGGGGTCAGCATCAGCTTCAGATGGCGCTGCGCTACCACCTTGTGATTCTTCACCCTGAAGTAACCGTCAAACTGCGGTTCGGGAAAGTGCTGTCCCCAGGGACCGCCCTGGCGAATCGCCTGCGCCAGTTCCAGGTTCAACTCCGCAGATGAAAGTTCGCCATCTGATTCGAAACTTCCCTGCAGCTGCTCCGCATCGACCAGACGGCGGACCTCTTCATCGAATGCCTGCTGAAAATAGCGCAGGTTGCCTCTTGGCAGACTCAATCCCGCCGCCATGGCATGACCGCCAAACTTCGTGATCAAACCCGGATTGCGTGTCGCGATGGCATCCAGCACATCACGAATATGCACACCGGGGATCGAGCGTGCGGAGCCTTTGAGATCATCTGCCGTATCGGCGGCAAAGGCAATCACCGGACGGTGACAGCGCTCCCTGATTCTGGCTGCGAGAATTCCGATCACTCCCTGGTGCCACGCAGAATCAAACAGTGTCAATCCTGCCGGAAGCAACTGCTCATCATCCAGATCGATTGCATCGAGCATCGCCACTGCCTGCTGTTTCATCTGCTCTTCGATCTCACGGCGTTGCAGATTGAGGCTATTGAGTTCATCCGCCATCTGCATCGCCACTGCCGCATCATCGGTGAGCAAACACTCGATACCCAGTGACATATCCTTGAGCCGTCCGGCGGCATTCAATCGCGGCCCCAGTGCAAATCCCAGGTCAGTCGCAACCAGGCGATTGGCGGTGCGTTTGGATATCCCGATCAGCGCCGTGATTCCGGCACAACAGCGCCCCGCCCTGATACGCCGCAATCCATTCTCGACCAAAATCCTGTTGTTCTGATCCAGCGGCACCACATCGGCGACAGTTCCCAGCGCAACCAGATCGAGGTAGTCCGCCATGTTCGGTTCATTGATCTGCTTCTGTTCAAACCACTCTTGTTGGCGCAGGGCAGTTCGCAATGCCGCCATGAGATAGAAAACCACGCCGACTCCGGCGAGGTTTTTACTCGGAAACTCATCTCCATCCAGGTTGGGATTGACGATAGCATCGGCTTCCGGCAGCGAATCCCCCTGCAGGTGATGATCCGTCACGATCACAGCGATGCCGCAGGCTTTTGCAGCAGCAACGCCTTCGATGCTGGAGATGCCGTTATCGACTGTGATGATCAAATCCGGATGCCGCTCCCTGGCAACCTCCACCAGCTGCGGCGACAACCCGTAACCGAAATGAAAGCGGTTCGGCACCAGGTAGTCGACATCGCACGCGCCCATCGCACGCAATGCCCGTACGGAGAGCGCGCAGCTGGTGGCGCCGTCGGCATCAAAATCACCAACGACGAGGATGCGCCGCTGATGCTGCAACACATCGAGCAGAATTTCAACGGCGCGTTCGATGCCGGAGAGCTGATGCGAGTGATGAAGTTTCTGCAGTGTGAGATCAAGTTCCTCAGACGAGGTGATGCCACGATTGAGGTAGATCGTTTGCAATACGGGATGCAGACTCTCAGGGAGTTCGTGACTGTTAATCTGATGTTGGCGGCGGATGATTTTCATGGTGGTTGTCCAGATCTCAAATTGATGCGGGAAAAATGCAACCTCTCAAAATCCCCGTGCAGGTCAATAGTCCATAGGATGTGTTGAGGTACGAAGCGCATCATGTATGTTTGATGCGCTTCGTACCTCAGCAGCATCCTATAACTGATGGTTGAACAGCGCTAACTGCCGTGTAATCTGTTGTTGTGGCAATGCGTTGTGCAGTGACTGATCAGCCAGGGTGAAGACTCCGCAGCTCTCGTACCATGCAACACCCTGAGCCCACTTTTCAGCAGCGACTGCGCCCTGGGGCTTTCTTGGCAGCAGATAGCAGAGGCCGGGACGATAGAGCAGGTTAAATGGCTGGTTTTGCTGATGAAACTGATCAATCATCTGCCACGCCTGTTGCACGGAATTCGTAGCCTGACACTTCAATGGATAATTTGCCTGGCCTCCACGATGCCTCCAATGTGTTGACTCAACAGGCAGCGCCCCGCTGCGCAGGAAGCCCTGGAAATGCAGATGATTCACAGATGCGCCTGCACCCAGGCTGTTATAGCCAATTCCAAATCCCGGCATAACTTGCTGCTGCGCGCTGACAAGCTCCCATATCAGGGCGTGGCTTTCGAAATCAAGGTATTGCGGCTGCTGTGCTTGCGCATCAGGCACGATCAACAGATGCCAGGGTGCAAATGGAAATTTGTTGTACAGCACTGTGAAATCATGACCACTCCATTCGCCCTGCCACATAATTTCGGGTTTCAAAAAAGGACGGTTGAAATTGAAGAGTTGATCATCAAACGGCTGATTGATAGAGATGAATTTTTGTGCAGAGAGGCGCTCCGGCCGCAGCCTGCGCATGTTGTTATAGACAAGCTCCCACCCGCCAACTTCTCTGTGCTGCCAACACTGCTGCTCCCCGACACCCTCTGTGGCCAGGATTGCAAAGACGCTCTCATCATCCTCACTCCCCTGTCCCGCAATTTTCATTGTGTCAAAATTTTTCTCAAGAGCATGCAGCAGCGGCTGGCGCAGTTCATTTCCCTGCAGACTGTTTGCCAGCACCAGGATAAATGCGCCGAGACCATCCGCCGAGAGCATCTGCGAAAGACCACCGCTGAATTGCCGGCGAAAGTCATCATCGTCCGCAGCTATGAACATTTGTGCTCATGATCCTGTTGCTGTTGCTGTTTGTACTCCTGCTCCAGTTCACTGCCGGGAACAGGATCAACACCGCCTTCATGGTAGGGATGACAGCGTGAAACTCGCCGCAGACCCATCCAGAAACCACGCACAACGCCGTGAAGTTCGATCGCTTCGAGCATGTAGCTGGAGCAGGTGGGATAGAAACGGCAGTTATTGCCGAGAAATGGGCTGACCAGCAGCTGATAACCACGCACCAGCATCAATACCAGCCGCTTGATCAATGCCCGGCCCCTGCACACTGCCCGCAGCGTCCCATGATCTCCACCACCTCGTTGCTGCAGCTGAAACCTGCCTGGCTGGCGGCATGATCAAGACTCTGCTGAATATTGCTGTCCTCCATTTCTTCGACGTGACCACACTCCGAGCAGATCAGGAACTGGCCTTGGTGTGACGCATCGGGATGGTCGCATACCAGGTATGCCTGCAGGGTTGCAAGGCGATGAATCAACCCCTGCTGCAGCAGAAAATCAAGCGCGCGGTAAACGGTCGGCGGCGCCGCCGGCGGGGCCATCTTCTGCAAGATGTCATAGGCTCCAAGCGGCTGTGGCGACTGCATGATAATCTTCAATACCCGCCTGCGCTGCGGGGTCAGCCGCACGCCACGCTGCATGCAAAGCTGTTCATCATGAAAAAGCAAGTCACGCCGCGCCATGATTGACTCCTTCCGCATTTACGGCCTGCAGCTTGTGCCTTTTTTTTCGATACGCCATGCCGAGAGAAGCGCATAGATAGAGCGCTGCTGCAATCAGGGTAATGATCGCTCCTGTGGGCAAATCCGTCTCATAAGAGACCGCCAGGCCAGTGGTCGCGACAAGCACTCCGATGAGTGTCGCTGCAATCATCATCCTGGAAAGCGTATGCACAAACTGGCCGGCAATCGCAGCCGGCAATGTCAGCAGAGCAATTACCAGTATCAGCCCAACGACCTGGATCAGCAGCACCACAGTCACTGCAATCAGGCACAACAGAAGCAGGTAGAAAAAAGTGACCGGGACACCACGCAGCAGCGCAAACTCCTCGTCAAATATCACAATCTCAAACTGACGATGAAACAGGAACAGTGTGACTGCGAGGATTATATCCAGCACGATCATGATCCATAGATGGCTGCTGCTCACCATCAGGATATTGCCAAACAGATAGGAGATCAGATCAACCTGGTAACCCGGCGTCGCCGCCATAAAAAGAATGCCGATCGCCATGCCAATCGCCCAGATCGCACTGATCAGCGTATCTTCACGTTCCTGCCAGTGCAGGCTGATCGCACCGATCAGCAGTGCTGACAAAATTGCAGCGGCGAGTGCGCCAGCCAGGGGGGAAAAGCCGAAAAAGAGAGCAGCGCCCATACCGCCAAGCACCGCATGAGCGATGCCACCGGCAACAAAACTGATGCGTTTAACCACCACCCAGGTACCGATCAGCCCGCAGCCAACGGCCGCAAGCAGACCCGCAATCAGGGCGCGCTGCAGAAATTCGTAGTGCATCAATGCTTCAATAAAGTCCATAGTCATTCCTCATCCCTAGCAATTCTCAATGCACCAAAAAAGTGTCGGCATCTTAAAAGACTTTTACCACGAAGAATCAAATGGATACAAAAATGTCTTCGTGCTCTTCGTCTCCTTCGTGGTGAATATCTCTCTACATTTAGAATTACTGCCTCATCCCTCGCTCCTATATCTTCAATGCGCATGATGAACCTGGCGGACATCTTCACCATAGAGATCACGAATATCATCACCACTGATGGCATCTGTTTCATGGCACACCAGGGTGCCGCTCAGACAGGCAACACGCTTCACGTAAGCCGAGATAAACGCGATATCATGGGATACAACGATCACCGTCATGCGTTCATTCAGCTGCTTCAACAGATCAAAGATTTCGCTCTCGACACGCTGGTCGATATTTGAAGTAGGCTCGTCCAGCAGCAGCATACGGGGTTCACAGGCGAGTGCGCGGGCAACCAGCACACGCTGCAGCTGGCCGCCTGACAGGGAACCGATGACTCGTCCCTTCAGGCCGGCAACTTCGGTTTCACGCATCGCCTGCAGCGCTATCTCCCTGTCATGCGCATTGTAGCCTCCCCAAATCCCGTTCAGCCTCCCCATCAGCACAAGCTGTTCGACAGTGATCGGAAAGTCACGATCAAATGCCGGATATTGCGGCACATAGCCAATTTTTCTGCGCGCCTTGCGAGGATGCGCACCCAGTACCCTGAGCGTGCCGCTCGATGCATGCAGCAAGCCGAGAATAATGCGAATCAGGGTGCTCTTGCCGCCGCCATTCGGACCCACGAGTCCGACAAACTCCCCCTCCGGGATTTGCAGTGAAACATGTTCCAGCACCGGAATCTGATCATAGGAGAACGAGAGGTCATGAATATCTACCGCCAGATCACTCATGATCGCTCCCGGAAGCCCCGGCAATTGCCGTTGCTATCTGTTGCAGGCTGGCGCTGAGATCATAGGCGAGCGGATCCGTACGAATCAACACCACGCCAAGTTCAGCGGCTACGACTTTCGCGGTGTTGCCGCTGAACTGCTGCTGCACCAAAAGGAATGCAATCTGCTGCTGACGCGCTGTTTCAATCACGCTGACAAGCTGCTTTGGACCCGGCTCCTTGCCCTGATGCTCGATCGCTACCTGCCGCAGTCCGTAGGTTTGTGCAAAATAGCCCCATGCAGGATGAAAAACCAGAAAAGTGGCGCCGGCAAAGGGTCTCAACTGCTCTTCAATTGCGTGATGCAGCTTCTCGAGATGCTGCTCCAACTGCTGCTGATTGAGGCGGAACTGCTGCTCGTGCTGCGGCGCCATTTTGAGCAGCACCTGGAGAATTTTGCGTGAAATGGCAATTGCATTGAGCGGTGATGTCCACACGTGAGGATCGAGATCCTGCTCCCCCGCTGAATGCGCGTGGACTACAGAGGCGACAGGCAAGTTGCTGCGCGCATCGACGACCAACATGCGAGGATTGAGCGCTTCCAGCCTGAGCATCCACACCTGCTCGAATGGCACACCCGAGCGTAGATAGATGTCTGCATCCGAAAAACGCTGCAGCTGTTTTGGAGTGGGATCATAGTTGACCGGATTGTGCCCCGGCGGGACTATTGACTCCACACTGACTGCTTCGCCACCCACCTCTGCAGCAAGGTATTGCAGCGGCGGCACACTGACAAACAGCGAGAGTTGTTCAGCATGCAAAAAATGTGAGAATATCAGCAGAGAGGCTGCCGTCAAAAAACGCATAACAGGAAATTTAGGGATCGATAATTGTTACATTATAACATTACACAGGAAGCAGCACATTGAACCAGGGAATACTGATTCTTCACCCTGAAAATATCGACAGCTATGCCGGTGTGCAGCAGGCCACCCAACTGCTGCTGCACGATGGGCTCATCGGCAGCGCCATCGACGGCATGCAGAACAGCTACTCAGCAGGGGGAAATTTTTTACAGTTGATCACCTTCATGGGCTGCTCTCCGCACATCCGCTTCGAGCCTGAAGATGAGCGGGACAAGGCCTACTGCTACATCACGCTGACAGCCTGTGAGACCCTGCAGATCCGGGTGTCAGAGCATGCACGCCCGCCCCGCTGCTGTGCTTGCAAAAAACCGGTCGGTAAAGGATGGAAAACAGCTGTATTACAAGGAGAGCTGATCACCTGCCCGCACTGTCATCATCAACAGCAGCCGGATCAACTCAGCTGGCGCAACGATTCCGGCATGGGGCGTTTTTTCATCGAAATCCACAACATCTTCCCTGGCGAGGCCCAGCCTGTTCCACGCCTGATGCAGCAGCTGCAGAGTATCGATGCTCACCCATGGCGGTATTTTTATCTGCACTCGCCGGGTTAGATCGTCACGATCTGCCGTATAGAGTTTTTTTATGGTAACTC
>JADWMH010000286.1 GCA_015767355.1 Gammaproteobacteria bacterium | reverse complement strand
TACATGTCGGGCTGGTGATGTTGATTTCAGTGAGGTAATCTCCAATGACATCAAGTCCTGCAAAAAGGATATTGTTGCTTTTCAACCAGGGGCCGATTTCAGCGGCGATCCATTTATCATGCGCGGAGAGCGGCTGTCCCTCTCCTCTGCCCCCGGCTGCAAGATTGCCGCGGAACTCCCCTTCACGTGGAATGCGCGCCAGCGAATAGGGAACAGGGTCGCCGTTTACCATCAGGATGCGTTTATCACCGGCGTTGATCTCGGGGATAAATCGCTGCGCCATGACATAGAGGGCGCCGCGTTCGGTGACCGTCTCCAGAATCACATTGAGATTGAGATCATCAGCATTGGCGCGAAAAATTGAGTCGCCGCCCATGCTGTCGACCGGTTTGACAACGGCTTGCTGCTCAGCATGTATGAAATCTTGTAGTCGCTGCATATCGCGTGTCACGATAGAGGGCACGCAGCATTGCGGAAAAAGCGCGGTAGCCAGCTTTTCGTTGTAATCACGTAATGCGGCAGGGGGGTTGACGACCAGTGTTCCGCGCCGCTCTGCTGTTTCAAGCAGGTAGGTGGTGATGATGTACGTCAGATCGAAAGGGGGATCCTTGCGCATCATGATGACATCCAGCTCATCCATGGGGCGCTCGCGGCTTTCAGTGATTTCAAACCAGTTGTCCGGATTGTCTGCAACAGCGATGCGGTGCTGCCTGGCCCACGCCCTGTCACTCTGCAGCCACAGATCCGAGAGTTCCATGTACCAGAGTTGATGCCCGCGCCGCTGCGCTTCCAGCATCATGGCAAAGGTGCTGTCCTTGTGAATCTTGATCTGCTGTACGGGGTCCATAACGAACCCGACGGAGAGTGACTTCATTTATCGATTGAATCTTCTGCGACAGGATGTACTATTGTGCCACAACAGGCTTAGAAGCTGCCCAGAAATAACTTCACGATTCTGCATGCCCTGTTGTCCGTTTTCTGCGTTCCAGCAAGAGTTACATAACGCAGCTAAGCGCCTCTTGTTGCGCCTTGAATACGAACAACATTGCTGCGCATTATCAGGAAGTTATTTGTGGGCAACTCCTTGGAGTTTCTCCTGTGTGATCATTTTGTTCCCAATTTGATAAAATATCTTTTTTCACAAAGGCAGCGTCAGATCATGAGAGAAAAACAGGATTCAGGCACATCATTTCGCGCACTCTCTGTGCTTCTTGTTCTCCTGTTGCTGGCGATCCTGGTGGTATTTCTACTGCTTGCCGCGAGTGAAACCGCGCATTTTACTGCGATGTTGTTTGACGGGGCTGGTGTGCTATCCGGCGATGCTGGCGCTACACGGTTTCAGGCCGGTCTCCGCCTGCTGTTTCTGTTGGGAGCTGTCGCACTGCCGGTGGCGGTCATACTGATCGGTATCATCTCACGTGGCGCCCGTTTACGTGAATATCAGCATGTTGCCGTGCTTGAGCAGCGTCAAACAGAAATTGAGATGCTGCTTGCTGCGGCAAGCACGCTGAGTGCAACGCAACGCAACCGGCAGGCAGGGATTGACGAGGCAAACGAACAGATCATTGCTGCGGCAAAAACCTGTCGCAAAGTTTCGCAGCGACTACTGGATGGGAGCCGCTTTGAGACTGCGCATCTGCTTGCCGCCGACAACAGTATCGCCGGGGCGGCTACTGTGATGGATGAGATGGCAGAGCATGCGGAGGAGTCTGCCGCAGTTGCGAATGAGTCGATGCAGATAGCTGCCGATGAAACAGACATGCAGCAGACATTCTACTATCTTGCAGATTTGTCACGGCGTATGGCGCAGGTCTCGCAACGGCAATCCGCTTCCGTTGCGGGCGTGGGCAAGTCGATTGAATCGATCAGCGAGATATCAGACAGGAACGCAGAGAGCGCCGCAGTTCTTGGCTCAGTTGCGGATGAGTTGAACAAGTTTGCTGCAAACATGAAAAGATAGTTTGCAGTTATAGGATGCAGAAATTCTAAATGTAGAGAGATACTCACCACGAAGGACACGAAGAGCACGAAGGTATTTTTGTAACCAGTTGATTCTTCGTGGTCTTCGTGTGCTTCGTGGTAAAAGTCTTTTAAGATATCGACTCTTTATTGGTACATTGAGAATTGCTGCTGCAAACATACCAACATTGGAGAAATCATGAGTGAAGAAATTGTCATCATCGCTGCCGGTCGTACTGCAGTCGGTAATTTTGGAGGGGGACTGGCTTCCATGCCTGCATCCACGCTGGGTGCAAAGGTCATTGCCGCACTGCTTGAAAAAACCG
>JADWMH010000285.1 GCA_015767355.1 Gammaproteobacteria bacterium | reverse complement strand
TGCGCCGCAGCTTCGATCAGTTCCGACTGCGCCTTGGCGTATTCAAAATCAGCACTCTTGTTCTTCATCGCATCTTCAGCGCGATTTTTTGCCTCGATCGCCGCTGCCTCATCAAGGTCCGCAGCGCGCAGTGCCGTGTCTGCAAGGATGGTCACAAGATGGGGCTGAACCTCGAGAATACCGCCGGAGATGTAGTAGTGTGCGACGTCACTGCCCTCGCCGGTTTCAAGACGGACTTCACCAGCTTTGAGCGGCGATACCAGAGGAGTGTGGCGTGGAGCGATGCCAACCTCACCCATTACCGCAGGCGCATAGACCATCTCGGCCAGTCCTGAAAAGATCTCCCCTTCAGCACTCACGATATCAACATGGATTGTCATCGCCATCGATCTTCTCCCGGATGCCTGTTAGCCCATCTTCTCAGCGTTTTCGACCGCTTCATCGATGGTGCCGCACATGTAGAACGCCTGCTCAGGCAGGTGGTCATATTCACCCTCGACGATCGCCTTGAAGTTGGCAATGGTCTCTTTCAGAGAGACGTACTTTCCGGGCGCACCGGTAAAGACTTCCGCCACGAAAAATGGCTGCGACAGGAAGCGCTGGATTTTACGGGCGCGTGATACCGTCAGCTTGTCATCTTCCGAGAGTTCATCCATGCCGAGGATTGCGATGATATCTTTCAACTCCTTGTAACGCTGCAGAAGACCCTGCACTGCACGCGCAATATCATAATGCTCCTGTCCAACCACGTGAGGATCGAGAATACGTGAGGTGGAATCCAGCGGATCTACCGCCGGATAGATGCCCAGTTCAGCGATGCCTCGAGACAGTACCAGGGTAGCATCGAGGTGGGCGAATGTTGTCGCGGGCGAGGGGTCTGTAAGGTCATCGGCCGGCACATAGACAGCCTGAAACGAGGTAATGGAACCGGTCTTGGTCGAGGTGATGCGCTCCTGCAGGGCGCCCATCTCTTCAGCCAGCGTCGGCTGATAACCAACGGCAGAAGGCATCCGCCCGAGCAGCGCCGACACCTCGGTGCCTGCAAGCGTATAGCGGTAGATGTTGTCGATAAACATCAGCACATCACGGCCTTCATCGCGAAAATGTTCGGCCATGGTCAGTCCGGTCAGCGCAACACGCAGACGGTTGCCCGGCGGCTCGTTCATCTGGCCATAAACCAGTGCGACCTTGTCGAGTACACCGCCCTCTTCCATTTCGTAGTAGAAGTCGTTGCCTTCACGGGTGCGCTCACCGACTCCGGCAAACACCGAGAACCCCGAGTGCTCGACAGCAATGTTACGAATCAACTCCATCAAGGTCACTGTCTTGCCGACACCGGCACCGCCGAAGAGGCCGACTTTACCACCCTTGACAATCGGCATGATCAGGTCGATGACCTTGACGCCGGTTTCGAGAATCTCGGTACTGGCGGACTGCTCTTCAAATGAAGGAGGGTCGCGATGGATCGGCATATGCTTATCGGCATCGACCGGGCCGGCTTCATCTACCGGATTGCCCAGTACATCCATGATGCGCCCAAGCGTTTTCTGTCCAACCGGAACCGTGATCGGCGCGCCGGTGCCAGTGACATCAACTCCGCGTTTGAGGCCGTCGGTTGATCCCATGGCGATAGTGCGTACGACGCCATCACCCAACTGCTGCTGCACTTCGAGGAGCAGTCCTTCGGATTCTATCTTGAGAGCCTCATAGATATGAGGCAGTGCGTCGCGCGGGAACTCTACGTCCACCACTGCGCCGATGATTTCGACCACTTTACCCGAACTCATTGCTGGTTCCTCTTAGTATTCAATTCTGTAACATCTCAATAAGATCATGCATCGTTTACGGCTGCATAGGATGTGTTTAGGAACGAAGCGCATCTGTTGTGATTGATGCGCTTCGCAAGCTCAACACATCCTATGGAGTGTTGTTTTGCACGGGGTTATAGTCCCGTATTTTGTTTTTCAGACTGCAGCAGCGCCGCTGACAATCTCGGAAATCTCCTGTGTTATCGCCGCCTGGCGCGCCTTGTTATAGACCAGCTGCAATTCGTCTATCAGGTCTCCGGCGTTGTCTGTCGCGGCTTTCATGGCAACCATGCGCGCCGATTGCTCGCAGGCTGCATTTTCAATCACTGAATGATAGACCAGAGATTCCACATAACGACTCAACAAACTGTCGAGCACATCCTTGGCGTCCGGTTCATAGATATAATCCCAATGATGCGTTAACTCTTCATGCTCGGCGCGGGCAATCGGCACCAGCTGCTCGATAGTTGGCTCCTGC
>JADWMH010000284.1 GCA_015767355.1 Gammaproteobacteria bacterium | reverse complement strand
TTCACTGCGTCGGCATGTGTGGCGGCATTGTCGGGGCGCTGTCGCTGGCGATGCCTCAGCAGCAAAAACGGCTGCCGCTGCTGCTGAGCTATAACGGCGGGCGCGTGCTCTCCTATGTCATTGCCGGAGCGTTGTTCGGGGGAATTGGCCAGCTCTCTACAGGCTTTTTGCCGGTACAGTGGCTGCAGATTACGCTGGCGCTTATTGCCGGCGTGATGATGATGTTGATGGGGCTCTACCTGGGTGGGTGGAGTGGTTTTTTACGCCATATAGAGTCAGCCGGCGGCGCATTGTGGAAGCGCATCGAACCCTATGGACGCAAGCTGCTGCCGGTAAAAAACAGCGGCCAGGGGTTCGTGCTCGGACTGTTGTGGGGCTGGCTGCCCTGCGGCCTGGTCTACAGCATGTTGATCTGGGCGCTGGGTTCAGGCAGCGCCATCAACGGCTCTCTGCTGTTGCTGGCTTTTGGTCTCGGCACCCTGCCGAATCTGGTAGCAACAGGCTTGCTGGCAGGGGAGTTTGTCCCCTTCATGCAGCGTTCATCCGTTCGTTCGGCGGCAGGCATAGGCCTGATTCTGTTCGGACTCTACACCCTCTACCGCGGATTCGGGGCAGTCTGATTGGAGGAAAGAAATTTTCACCACAAAGGACACGAAGAGCACGAAGATTTGTTAAGATTTTTCGTAATATCTCAATAACCCCATGCATTGAATGCATTCTGTATAAACATATGTCACTGTGAGGAGCCGGAGGCGACGCGGCAATCTGGTTTAGGGATTGCCGCAGTCGCTTAGGCTCCCTCGCAATGACGGCATTTGTACGGACTTTTTAAGAAGTTACGATTTTTCTTCGTGAACTTCGTGTCCTTCGTGGTTAATTCTTTTCCTGTCTTAACTAATCGACAAAAAACTCTTCGCTGAAAGCTGCAGGGGAGTATTTGCTCTCTCCTTCAGGTTTGACGTCGAGGTGAAAATTGAGAGTTTCTCCATTGCGCACCAGAAAGGTGCCGATGTAGTAGATCGCGTCAGCTTCATGAATTTCGCGTAGATTGAGACCACGCTGCTGTCCATGGATGTTTGTCATATTCGCCTGTACATTGGCGCTGACGGGTGTACCTGTGGTGCCTTCCTTATCCTTGATAACGGAGACATTCAGCATGGCCCTGTTTTTGCTGCGGATAATTCCGTAGCTTCGAGCGACATCGTCGCTGAGAAAGTCGGTGGTGATGATGTTGTGGTGAATGGTGTATCCATCAACCTTTGTGCTGTTTTCAGCAAAAACCGCACTACTGGTCAACAGAACAAGAATAGCTGTAAGCAGACGCATGTGATTCCTCCAATGCTCTTAATAATTAGTAGATACAGCCTTTCGTCGGACTATATCAATAAAGATCCGTCGCTATTATAGACCGGATAGGGGGGCAATATGTTGCAAAAAAATTAATAGCAATAAATTTGTAGAGAGTGGTATAATTAAAACTTATCTCTGATTCTCGTAGGAGAGATTTCGAATGAGTGAAGTACAGAATATTTTGTCAAACAGTGACCTGAGTCTGACTGAAACAGCACAGGGAAAAATGTCTGAGCTGATGACCCAGATTGAAGATGACATTGCCGGTGTACGCGTTTATGCAACCCCGGGTGGATGCAGCGGCATCAGTTTCGGTATGAGTTTTACCGACCAGTTGAATGGCAACGACAGTGTGCGTGACTATGAGAGTTTTAAGGTGATCGTCGATGACGGCACCCTGGAACATCTGCGCGGCGTCGAGATCGATTTTGTCGATCGTGGAAACGGCGAAGCCAGCTTTGTTTTCAACAATATACAGCCTGCAGCCAGCGGCGGTGGCGGCGGTGGTTGCGGATCATGCGGTTCGTCCCAGGCCCAGGGCGGCGGCTGCTCCTGATCTTCAGGCGTTCCATGTCAAAAAACCGCATCGATTTGGTGCGGTTTTTTTTTACCACTAGCGAGACAAAGCCTCAGACTGGCAAGGCATGAAAAAACTTTTTCTCTCGCCTAGACGCCAAGACCGCAAAGGATTTTCTTGGCGAGCTTAGAAGTCTTCGCCTGCATGGACGCAGGTGAGGGGCGTGAGCAGGACGCGGAAGCTTTGCGAGAGTCATTATTGAAATTTGACCCATTTGTAAAAATGTTGGTTACTCAATTATTACTACCGGCCCTGGCTGATAACCAGCGTGACCTCTTCTTTGCTATCAGAGCTGACGGTGACTGTTGCAGAGACATAGTCACTCCCCTGCGGCGTCGCATTTCCGCTCGCGGAGATCTTGG
>JADWMH010000015.1 GCA_015767355.1 Gammaproteobacteria bacterium | reverse complement strand
CGCATACTGGTCGGCAATCTCCTTCATGCGAGTGGTAATCCAGGAAAAATCGGAATCCCGCAAACACAGCTGCGCCATCTCATCTTCCACATGGGCGTCGAATCCTGCAGATATCAACAGCAACTGCGGCTGAAAGCCGTGCAGGGCAGGCAGCCAGTAATTCTCTATTTGCTCACGGAACTGCTCTCCGCCGCTGCCGGCAGGGAGAGTGACATTGACAATATGATCTGAATTGGTCTCCTCGCCGGAAAAAGGATAGAAGGGGCTTTGAAAGCTGGAACAGAACAGCACCCGTGGATCATGCTGGAAAATATCTTCGGTGCCATTGCCGTGATGCACATCAAAATCAACGATAGCCACGCGTTCAAGCCCCTTTACCTCAAGAGCATAAGCGGCGCCTACAGCAACATTGTTGAAATAGCAGAATCCCATTGCTGTATCTCTCTCCGCATGGTGTCCGGGAGGGCGTACAGCACAAAAGGCGCCAGTGAAGCCATCGTCCATCACCAGGTCAACCCCGCGCACGACAGCTCCCGCCGCCCGTCGTGCGGCATTCAATGTCTTCGGCATCATGATGGTGTCGTCATCCAGCGTCAGGATGCCCTCATTTGGCGCACGCTTGATCAAGTCGGCCACAAAATCCGGGTCATGCACTCTTTCGAGATGCACGGTATCGATGAGGGGGGCTTCGTGAGGTATGAGAATAAATTCGAGCCCGGATCTGATCAACTGGTCATGGATGGCATGAAGCCGCTCCGGTCGTTCCGGATGATGGTTGCCGATTTCATGCAGCAGGCAGTCAGGATGTGTGATGTAAGCAATAGTCATATGTCTACTCCGCAAGATGCGTACAATGCTCGCATATATCTAAGACGAAGAAAATCATTATATCTAGTGAGATCAGGTCTCAGACTGACAAGGCATGAAAAAAACATATTCTCTCGCAAAGACGCCAAGACCGCCAAGAAAAACCTTTGCGTCCTTTGCGTTCTTAGCGAGAGATTCTTTTAAAACTTGACTCATTTGCAAGCATTTTAGTGAATCAAGGATTCTAGGATTTACCGTTATGGGTCCACATCATCTGGAAGCACTTTTTTCCCCCCACAATATCGCCGTGTTCGGTGCCAGTGAAAAACAGGGCAGTGTTGGCGCACGCGTATTCCAGAACCTGATCGATGCAGGATTTCGCGGCGGTTTGTACCCGATCAATCCTAAACATAAAAAGATCCACGGACAGCGCTGCTACAAGAATCTGGATGAGGTGGATGCTACAGTAGACTTGGCCATTATCGCCACGCCGGCCTCGACAGCTCTGGCTATCATGCGCAGCTGCGGGGAGCAGGACGTTGCAGCGGCTATCGTGCTGAGTGCAGGTTTCCGTGAAATCGGCAAAAAAGGGCAGAGGCTGGAAGACTCCCTGGCGAATATTGCCCGCCATCACGGTATCCATCTGCTGGGCCCGAACTGCCTGGGGCTGATGCGCCCTGGCATCGGCCTGAATGCAACCTGCCTGGATGCCATGGCGCCGGACGGCCGCCTCGCCCTGATCTCCCAGTCAGGAGCCCTGTGCACCGCTATTTTGGACTGGTCCGTACCGCACCAGCTGGGATTCTCCACAGTGGTCTCGCTGGGAAATGCCGCCGATGTGGACTTTGGCGACATTCTTGATTACCTGGTGGTTGATCAGAAGACCGACGCCATTCTGCTCTACGTGGAGGGTGTGCATGATGCCCGCGCCTTTATGAGCGGTCTGCGCAGCGCTGCCCATTCCAAGCCGGTTATCGTTCTCAAAGCGGGCCGCCATCGGGCAGGTTCCCGCGCTGCTTACACCCATACTGGAGCGATGATTGGTTCGGACGATGTTTTTGATGCGGCGCTCGAGCGAGCGGGCGCGGTCCGCGCCATGACCTTCGGCCAGCTGTTTGCCGCGGCCGCAATTCTCTCTACCGGTAGAAGGGTGAATGGCAACCGTCTGGCCATCGTGACGAATGGCGGAGGACCGGGAGTACTGGCTACCGACCGCGCCGAGGATATGGGAGTGGAAATCGCCACGCTCACTGCAGAAACTCTTGCGCAGCTGAATGATATTCTTCCCACCCACTGGTCACACGGGAATCCGGTAGATGTCCTGGGAGACGCCTCGCCGCAGAGCTATGCTGAGGTTGTGGAGGCCTGCCTGAAAGATCCGAACGTGGACGGCGTGCTGGCTCTGCTTACGCCGCAAGCGATGAGTGCTCCTAAAGAGGCGGCGCAGGCAGTCATCAAAGCCGCTAATAAACATAAAGAGAAGCCGATAATCGCCTGCTGGATGGGCGAGACCAAGGTCCGGGCTGCCCGCGAAATCTTCTCCGACAGCGGCATCCCTAGCTTCGTCTCCCCGGAACGGGCTGTCGAAGCATTTGCCTATCTGTGTCATTACCAATGCAATCAGAAACTGCTGCTGCAGACCCCCGGACCTCTGACTGACTCCAGGGCGCCTGATGTCGAGGGCGCGAAGATGATTATCGAGTCCGTGTTGGCGGAGCGACGTGAGATGCTCTCCGATACGGAATCCAAAGCTATCCTCAATGCTTTTCGCATTCCCTGTACGCCAACGCTGGAGGCGAGAAGCGCCGCTGAAGCGCTGGTGCATGCCGAGTCGCTGGGGTTTCCGGTGGTGATGAAGGTCAGTTCCCCGCAGATCTCTCACAAATCTGATGTCGGGGGGGTGAAGATTAATATCCTCAATGCTCCGGATGTGCGAACCACCTACAAATCTCTGGTGGAAGAGGCGCGGCGCATAAAACCTGACGCCGAGATACGTGGTGTCACGGTTGAGCCCATGGCGTCCAGTGCAGATGCGCGAGAACTCATGGTAGGAGTCAAGCGGGATCCGGTCTTCGGACCGGTCATAGCCTTTGGTGCAGGAGGCACAATGGCAGAAATCATGCATGACAATGCAGTGGCCATACCTCCCCTGAACCGGGTTTTGGCGCAACGCCTGATTGACAGGACCCGTGTGACCCATCTGCTAGGCGCCTTTCGCAAGATGGAGGCCGTGGATAAAACTGCGGTGGAGGATGTGCTGCTGCGGATCTCGGAGATGGTGTGCGAACTTCCCCATATTCTGGAGATGGACATCAACCCGCTGTTTGCTGACAAGGATGGAGTGATGGTGGTTGATGCGCGTATCCGGGTAAAGCGGCCGCCCACCTCACCGATCCCATATTCCCATATGGCGATTCATCCCTACCCGTCCCATCTTACCAGGCATGCCTATCTCGCAGACGGTACGGCCATGACGATCCGCCCCATTCGCCCGGAAGATGCGGAGATTGAACAGGAGTTTGTGCGCAATCTCTCGGCCGAAGCCAAGTACTTCAGATTTATACGCGCCCTCACTGAACTGAGCCCTGAGATGCTGGTGCGATATACTCAGCTGGACTACAGCCGCGAAATGGCCCTGATAGCGGTTATCAAGGAGCAGGGACGATGTGAGCAGATCGGGGTGGGGCGCTACGTGGTCAATCCGGATGGCAATTCCTGCGAATTTGCGCTTGCTGTATCCGACAAGTACGGCGGCCAGGGTATAGGCTCCCAATTGATGGAAGCCATCATGGAAGCCGCCCGTGGCCACGGTGTTCGCGTGGTGGAGGGTGAAGTGATGTCAAACAACCACCGCATGCTTTCGCTTATGAAATCACTTGGATTCTCGATCAGCGCCTCTGCTGAGGATCCCTCCATCCGGCACGTGGAGCGATGGCTTTAAGGCTCTCTCTCGCCCTAATCCTCTCCAAAAGGGAGAGGGGACTCGTCGGTTGAATGCGCAGTCAATTTGGTTTGTCTGCGCGAAGGGCGCGGCGAAAAAACCAGCCGGATAGCAGCATCACCATCACCCCGGAAATCGAGAAGATGAGCGCCAGCACCCACAGGTCGTTGAAAGAGCCGATGACCGCTGTTTGCGGATCGTTCTGCTGGTAGAGCACCCGCACCTGGTCGCCTTCCTTGTAATGATCTGCACGGCGAGTGACCGTGGATTGAAACTCAATCTGCTCACCTGCCGATGTTGTGAATGCCACTTTGGGAAAGTATTGCAGCGACGAGGATTTACCGGCCTCGCTGGACATGAATGGATCTATGCTGATGATCACGCCTTCGGCGACAGTTGACGCCTGCAGCAGTTGGCTGGATTTCTGCCAATGGTGATAACCAAGGCTCAAAAACACGACGCTGATGAGCAGCATCAGCAGGGGCACGAAATATCGCAAAAAAGGCATAGCAGGTTCCTGGCTACCAATAAGATTGGGCTATTTTATATCAACAGACGCTAAGCCGTATTGATAGCCTGCGAAAACCTATCGAGCTTTTTACAACACTCCGTCATTCCGGCATGCTTTTAGCCGGACTAATGCGCTTGCGCATTGAACGCCTACAGGGCGGCCCGAAGGGTGAGCGAAGCGAATAATCTATTTGTCTTGGTCTGTAAGTGGTTGATTCTATAGATTCCAGCCTTCGCCGGAATGACGTATTTTAGAGTTTTGCAAGAGGCGCTATCTACTATTAATCCAGAATTTCGCCTGCTTGAGTTCCTGAAACGGGAATGACCGGATTTGTGCACTGACGAAGTGGGCGGCAATGTTTTCAGCCAGATTCCCGATGGGGGAGTCTGTGACAAATGCCAAACGGGAGATTTTTTCGTGATGATTTTTCACGAATGTGAGATGTGAAGAGAGCGCCGCAAATGAATCCCATCCCGGAAACGACTCTGTATGAATGATCAGGCCGTTCAATCCACCCTGCTTGCCGATATAGGGATCGATGATGTGGGCGGCAGTGACAAAATCATCTTTTGACAGCGCGCCATGCGGTTCGAGAATCGCAATCCCGTTTGTTTGATCGATCGTCGTCGTGAGCATGCGTCGTGTTACCTGGCGTCATTGATGATGTCGATCGAAGTCGCCTCAACCTCTTCGGCGACCTTTGCGAGTACTGCAGAGTCTGATAACGCCGACAGCAGGGCTTTGGGACTGAGCATGCCGATTTTTGTTGTTCCATCCTCTTCCCACACGGAGATGCGGCAGGGCAGCGCCATGTTGAGGCTCATGTCTTCGTTGAGTACGGTGTTCGCCTTGAGAGGGTTGCAGACTTCAAAAACTTTGCATCCATTGGGGAAATTAACGCCCTTCTTTTGCAGGGTCGCCTGCAGATCGTGAACATGCAGCACGCCAAATTGATGCTTCGCTACCGCAGCCTCCAGGTCAGTTGCAGCCTGGTCCAGACTCTTTTGTGTTTCAACAATATATTTCATCTCTAGATATTTCCCATGGTCATTGATTGATATGACGCGGACTTTAGCATATTTTTGAAATATTCCCGGTTTATGGGTTAGGATTAGTGTGTTGTTATTACGTGGCAAAACCCATGATGTCGAATATTGATCTCTTCACCCCCATCCAGGTTGGTCCTTATCATCTGGCAAATCGTATTGTAATGGCGCCAATGACGCGAAACCGGGCTGGAGATGGCAATGTGCCGCAGCCATTGAATGTTGAGCACTACTCCCAGCGTTCGAGTGCCGGACTGATCGTGACAGAGGGGAGCCAGATTGCTGTGGATGCGATTGGCTATCCTGCAACCCCGGGCATTTATAGTGATGAACAGGTTGCCGGCTGGACGGCAGTGACCGATGCCGTGCATGAGAAGGGCGGACATGTTTTTTTACAACTTTGGCACACCGGCAGAGTCTCCCATCCGTCGCTGTTGCCCGGTGAAATGCTTCCCGTCGCTCCGTCAGCCATCAAGCCCGATGGAGAGGCCGTTACCTATAGCGGCCTCCAGTCCTTTGTGACGCCGAGGGCGCTTGAGCTTGACGAAATCCCGGCAATTATCTCGCAGTACCGAACCGCCGCAGCCAATGCAAAGCAGGCTGGTTTTGACGGCGTCGAGATTCACGCTGCAAATGGATATCTGCTGGATCAGTTTCTGCGTGACGGTACAAACCGGCGCAGTGATGCATATGGGGGCTCCGTTGACAACAGGGCGCGCCTGTTGATGGAGGTCACGGCGGCTGTTGCCTCTGTATGGAGTGATGATCGCGTAGGCGTACGTCTTTCGCCCCTGCAGCCATTCAACGACATGCGTGATTCAGACCCCGAGGCGACATTTACCCGGGCTGTCGAGATGCTGAACGAGTTTGCTCTGGCTTACCTGCATGTTACGGAGATGGGTAGCGAGACTCCGGGGGCGGCTGGTCCGGAATTTGATTTGCGCGCGTTGAAACAGCATTGGGACGGCAACTACATGACCAATGGCGGCTACGACAAAAAGCGGGCCAATGCGGCCCTTGCTGCCGGCAAGGCTGACCTGGTCTCCTTCGGCGTACCCTATATCGCGAACCCCGACCTGGTCGAGCGTTTTAAACAGGATGCCGCACTGAACGAAGCGGATGCGGAGACATTCTATGGCGGCGGCGCTGAAGGTTACACCGATTATCCATCACTTGCCAAATCCTGAGGCAATATGCAGCTCTCTTTTACAAAAATGCACGGCCTCGGCAACGATTTTGTGGTCTTCAATGCCATCGATCAGCCGCTTGAGTTGCGCGCCGGGCAGATTCGTTTTATTGCCGATCGGCGCTTTGGCATCGGCTGCGACCAGGTGCTGCTGGTTGAGGCGGCGCGCAGTGCTAATACTGACTTTTACTATCGCATTTATAATTCGGATGGCGGAGAGGTCGAGCAGTGCGGCAATGGCGCGCGCTGTTTTGCCCGCTTTGTGCGGGATAAGGGGCTCTCCGCCAGGGATGCTTTGAAGGTGGGGACAGCTGCCGGGGAGATCACCCTTTATCATGAAGCGGATGATCTTGTGCGCATCGACATGGGGGTGCCACGGTTTGTTCCGTCGCAAATTCCATTTGAGGCGCAGCAGCAGGCTGTCTCTTATCCGATCGAGCTTGATGGTGATGTGTATCAGATCGGCATCGTCTCAATGGGAAATCCGCATGCGGTAATGCTTGCCGATGATGTGGCGTACGCCGATGTTGAACGGCTGGGACCGCTGTTGGAGTCGCATGCACTGTTTCCACAGCGCGTCAATGCCGGTTTCATGCAGGTGCTGTCGCGCTCAGAGATTGCACTGCGCGTCTATGAGAGAGGTGCGGGTGAGACACTCGCCTGTGGTAGCGGAGCCTGCGCGGCTGTGGTGTCCGGTATTCAGCGTGGACTTCTCGATGAGAGAGTGATTGTAAAGGTGCGTGGCGGTGAGCTTGTGATAAGCTGGAATGGTGATGATAATCCCGTGTGGATGACAGGTCCTGCTGTTACTGTTTTTGAAGGAATGATCGACTTATGACAAAAGAAAAAGTATTGATTGATGAGCAGTTTGAAGTCGAAATCGGGGAGTATTTAGAAAGCCATAGTGACTATTTTGAACGTCACCCCGGATTGTTGTCGGAAATGAAAATCTCCCATGACGCCGGCGGGGGAAGCATCTCTCTGATTCAACGCCAGGTCATGCTGTTGAGACGCAGGGCGGATGAGTATCGTGCTCAGCTTGAGGAGTTGATCGGGGTTGCCCGCGACAATGAGAGCCTCAATCAGCGCCTCTATGATTTGACGCTGATGTTGATCGAGAGTCATGATCTTGAAAGTTTGATGGATATTCTGCTCGACGATCTGCGTGAACAGTTCGCTGCGGATGCTGTGGAGCTGCGTCTGTTTGCCGATGATAATATGGAGAAGGCTGTCAATGAAGGGCAGCCTGCCTCGCTGATGTTTGCCGATTTTTTGCAGCATGGAAAACCAAAGTGCGGGGCTTTGAACAAAGAGCAGCTGGAATATCTGTTTGGCTCACTGGCTGCAGAGACCGGTTCCGCCGCATTGATCCCGCTGGAGCATAAGCACACCAGGGGCATCCTCGCAATCGGCAGCCGCGATGCGCAGCGTTTTCATCCCGGCAAGGATACCGGTTTTCTGCAGCGCCTCGGTGGCCTGGTCAGTCACTCACTGGCACGCATCTCTGCCGAAGCATGAGCCACGATGCTGACCTGATCGCCGCATTTTTTGATCATATCCGCTATGAACGACGCCTCTCGCCGGCCACGCTGGAGAGCTACCGACGGGATCTGAAGCAGTTCTCCGCGTGGCTGCAGCAACAACAGCCCTCCAGTGAACAGATACGCTGGCCACAGATTCATCAACACCAGGTGCGGGCATGGATTGCCAGCCGTCACCGCGATGGGATTGGCGGAAAAAGCCTGCAGCGGCAGCTCTCCAGTCTGCGCTGTTTCTATCGATATCTGCTTCGGGAGGGGAAGGCAATGCGAAATCCAGCAGAGGGAGTGCGCGCCCCAAAGGTGAAGCGCCCGTTGCCTCATCTGGCTGATGCTGACGAGGTGGCCCAACTGCTGCATATGGATGGAAGCGATCCACTGTTGCTGCGAGATCGCGCCATGATGGAGCTCTTCTACTCTTCCGGGTTGCGTCTCGCTGAACTGGTGTCACTGAATGTGGGGGATTTGCCTGCCGTTGGTGATCAACTGGAGGTGACCGGAAAAGGGGCCAAAACACGACGGGTTCCGGTAGGCGGCATGGCCCGCAATGCCCTGGATGCCTGGTTGAAAGCGCGCTCCCAGTTTGCATCCACTCAGGAGCAGGCGCTGTTTGTCAGCAAGCGCGGCGCGCGCATCAGTCCGCGAACGGTACAGCAGCGCCTGGCATACCGTGCACAGCAGCAGGGCCTGGCACAACACCTGCATCCGCACATGCTGCGCCACTCGTTCGCCAGCCATCTGCTGGAGTCATCCGGTGATTTGCGCGCCGTACAGGAGTTGCTAGGGCATGCCGATATCAGCACCACCCAGATCTATACCCATCTCGATTTCCAGCACCTGGCGCAGGTGTATGACAAAGCGCATCCGAGAGCGCGCAAGCGCAGGAAGTCACAGGAGTGATTGTTAATGCACAATATCGCGGTCAGAAGATCGCTTCCATGCCACTTTTCCGCATCGTAGGAGCGGTCTTCTGACCGCGAGATGCCAGTCAACTGTAGTTGAAGTTGTTCTCTTCACACCACGCGATGGCGGCTTTTTTGTAGGCTTCGTGTTTGAATGCAAGCCACTGCTCCATCAGCTCGAGTCCTTCGACATTCTTGCGGAAATGGTGAAAAGCACCGCGCCCCCTGATGGATGCATGGAGTTGGTCGGAGATCACTGCATCGGAGATTGAGTCGCAGAAATCACGCATCATTGCATAGTCATCGATCTCATGCGCAGCGCCCATCTCGATAAAGTCGTCACTGTCGAGAGCTTCGTTGGCGAGTTCGATGATTTCGCGCTGCCACTGCGGGAAGCGAGCCGGATCATCCCCGCCTTCTGCAATAATGATCTCCTCTTCACTGAAGATCAGAATCTCACCAGTGCGGCTGTTGACGAAGAGTTCACTCTCATCGTCCTGTGATTCCATGGTTTGAACGAGATCGGATAACTTGATGGCATTGTTCATCTGTGTGCGCTCTTGTATCACTCTATCCCGGATTCGTGAAAAATATCTTTGTAGGAGGCGTAGAGGGATGCATAGATCATTGGTATCACGACCAGGAAGCCTAGCCCCATGAGAACAAAGGAGAGGATGAAGAGGGGTAGAAACAGCAGCCCGTAAACTAGCAGGGGCCAGGCATTTCTCAGGCAGGCGCTGAAGCTGAACTTCAATGCCTCAACGACCTGTTTGTTGTCAATGGCGATCAGCAGCGGGGCGAACCAGAATGCCATCATGACCGGCAGAAGCAGCGCCATCAATATTAACAGTAACAGCAGGCCGGAGGTTTCATCGCCCATAATCGCAGCCTGCAACTCCTGCGGATCGGTGATATCCGAGCTGCCGCCGACAAGCATGGAAAACAGAATACCGATCAACATGATGGCGACCAGGGTAATGACGATATTGAAAGCGCCAAGGGTGATCAGGCGTCCTCTTTGCGGCAGTCTGAAACCGTCGAAGAGATGCGAGACTGTAAATGTCTCTCCACGTTCGATGGCTGCACAGCCCAGCATCATGCCGGCAACCAGGACCGGAAAGACGAGGTTCACCAGCATGGATGCCAGCGGGATCAATGAGAGCAACAGGCTGCCGCCAACCCAGATAATGGTGACGGCAATCCAGGCTGTAGGCGCTTTTTTGAAATATTCCCAGCTCATGAGAACCCAGGCGACAGCATGGGATGCGGGGACGCCGACCGGATCCCGGAATTTTCCGGGAATGCGGTCGGGATTGGATTCCGGAGGAGGGACTTCGTAGAGTTCAGAATCGTTGTTCATTCAGTTGTCCGTGGCATAGTCTTGTATTTCGGTATGAGCCATTGTCTCAAATATCAAGAGCAAATTAACGCGGCAGGTCAGTGTAGCCCATCAGGTACTGATCCACGGAACGGGCGCACTGGCGTCCTTCGCGAATAGCCCACACCACCAGCGACTGGCCGCGGCGCATGTCGCCGGCTGCGAAAAGCTTGTCGACGGAGGTATAGTAGGCTTTGTCGCCCTCAGTAGTTCCCTGTACGTTGCCACGGCCATCCTTCTCGACGCCAAGTTGTTCGAGCATGCCTTCATGCACCGGATGCAGAAAACCCATCGCCAGGGTGACGATATCGGCGCGCAGATCAAATTCCGAGCCTTCCACTTCGCTCATCTGCCAATTGCCGCTCTCATCTTTGTTCCACTCGACCTTGACGCATTCGACGCCCTTGAGATTGCCGTTGCCGTCGTCGACAAAGTTTTTGGTTGCGACCGACCACATGCGCGCGCAGCCCTCCTCCTGGGAGGTGGATGTGCGCATTTTGTTGGGCCAGTCCGGCCATGTCAGCCCTTTGTCCTCATGCTCGGGGGGCTGTGGCAGGATCTCGATCTGGGTGACTGATGCGGCGCCGTGACGCGTCGATGTGCCGATGCAGTCGGAGCCGGTATCGCCACCGCCGATGACGACGACATGCTTCCCCTTTGCCGAGATGATCTGCTCCTCGCCATGGATGCCCTGCACCCACTTGGTGTTGGCCTTGAGGAAATCCATCGCAAAGTAGATGCCGTCGAGGTCACGCCCGGGAACTTCAAGATCGCGCGGCTGCTCGGAGCCTCCGCTGAGAACCACGGCGTCGTACTCTTCCAGCAGTTGTGAGGCGGAGATGTCTGTTCCGATATGGGTATTGGCCCTGAAATCGACCCCCTCTGCCCGCATCTGCTGCTCGCGTCTCTCCAGCAGGCTCTTGTCGAGTTTGTAGTCCGGGATGCCGAAGCGCATCAGCCCGCCGATGCGCGGCTCCTTCTCGAACAGCACGACGTCATGACCGGCGCGCGCCAGCTGCTGCGAGCAGGCCATGCCGGCAGGACCCGAGCCGACCACGGCCACTTTTTTGCCGCTCTTGTGTTCGGCAATCTCGGGTTTGATCCACCCCTGTTCCCACCCCTTGTCGACGATGGCGCATTCGATGGTCTTGATAGTGACCGGCATATCCTGGATATTGAGTGTGCAGGACTCCTGGCAGGGCGCCGGGCAGATGCGTCCGGTCACTTCAGGGAAGTTGTTGGTGCTGTGCAGCACATCCAGGGCTTCACACCACAGGCCATGATAGACCAGGTCGTTCCAGTCGGGGATGAGATTGTTGACCGGGCAGCCCTGATGGCAGAATGGAATCCCGCAATCCATGCAGCGCGCGCCCTGGGTGCTGAGTTCACTCTCTGCGAGTGGAATGACGAACTCATGGAAGTCCTGCAAGCGCTGTGCGACTGGCGCGTAATGGCGGTCCAGACGCTTGAATTCCATAAAACCTGTTGGTTTTCCCATTGTTTTACCCCTTATGCTGCCGTTTTCTGAGCTTTTAACGCTTTTAATGCGCGACGGTAATCCACCGGCATCACTTTGGTGAATTTCGGCAGAGTGTCATTCCAGTTATCCAGGATGAGTTTGGCGACACCGGAGCCGGTATGGTGGAGATGTTTTTCGATCAGCCCTTTGAGACGCGTCTCATCGGCGCAGGTCATGTCGCTGAGGTCTGCATTGGCGCCGTCATGCCTGATGCTCTCCAGTTTGACCATCTCCATATTGCAGCGATCCGTGAAGCCGCCACTTTCATCCAGCACATAGGCGATGCCGCCGGACATGCCGGCTGCAAAGTTGCGCCCGGTGGAGCCAAGGCAGACCACGATGCCGCCGGTCATATATTCGCAGCCATGATCGCCGACGCCTTCGATGACGGCAGTGGCTCCGGAGTTGCGCACGGCAAAACGCTCGCCGCCGACGCCGTTGAAATAGCATTCACCGCTGATGGCGCCAAACAGCACGGTATTGCCGACGATGATGTTCTCTTCCGCCTTGCCGATTTTGGATTCGGCAGGCGGGTAGATGATCAGCTTGCCGCCCGAGAGCCCCTTGCCGACGTAGTCGTTGCCTTCGCCGGCAAGCTCGATAGTGACTCCCCTGGCGAGCCATGCGCCAAGTGACTGTCCGGCTGTTCCCTTTGCCTTGATGTTGATGCAGTCCTCGGGCAGTCCGGTATTGCCGTACTTCTCGGCAACCCTGCCTGAGAGCATGGCGCCGAAAGTGCGGTTGAAGTTGTGGATGTCGATATCGATAGCGACTTTTTCACCATGCTCGAGTGCGGGAGCCGCACGTTCGATCAACTCGTTGTCGAGCGCTTTGGCGAGGCCGTGATCCTGGATTTCGTTATGGTAGATATCCCTGGCAGAGTCAGCTTCAGGTTTGGCCAGCAGGCGAGAATAGTCGAGTCCTTTCGCCTTCCAGTGGTCAATGCATTCGCGCATGTTGAGGCGGTCGGACTGGCCGATCATCTCGTTGATGGTGCGAAAGCCGAGTTTGGCCATCAGCTGGCGCATCTCTTCAGCAATAAAGAAGAAGTAGTTGATGACGTGTTCCGGCTTGCCGGTGAAGTGCTTGCGCAGCTCAGGATCCTGGGTGGCGACGCCGACCGGACAGGTGTTGAGATGACATTTGCGCATCATGATGCAGCCCTCGACGATCAACGGCGCCGTGGCAAAACCGAAATTGTCCGCTCCCAGCAGTGCGGCGATGACGACATCGCGCCCGCTGCGCAGCCCGCCGTCAGTCTGCACGCTGATACGGCTGCGCAGTTTGTTCAATACCAGTGTCTGGTGTGTCTCTGCGAGGCCAATCTCCCATGGGGATCCGGCATGCTTGATCGAGGTGATCGGTGATGCGCCGGTGCCGCCGTCGTAACCGGCGATGATGACGTGGTCGGCATGCGCCTTGGAGACACCCGCAGCAACGGTTCCGACGCCGACCTCGGAGACCAGCTTGACGGAGATATCCGCCTGCGGATTGACGTTTTTGAGGTCATGAATCAGCTGCGCCAGATCCTCGATCGAATAGATGTCGTGGTGCGGCGGGGGTGAAATTAGTCCGACACCCTCGGTGGAGTGGCGCACACGCGCAATTTGATCATTAACTTTGTGGCCGGGCAGTTGGCCGCCCTCGCCGGGTTTGGCGCCCTGCGCCATCTTGATCTGGATCATATCGGAGTTGACCAGATACTCGGTGGTGACGCCAAAGCGCCCCGAGGCAACCTGTTTGATGGCGGAGCGCTCCGGATTCATGGAGCCGTCCGCCAGCGGGTTGAAGCGCGATGCTTCTTCTCCGCCTTCACCGGTATTGGATTTACCGCCGATGGCGTTCATTGCAACGGCAAGCGTGGAGTGCGCCTCGTAAGAGATCGAGCCGAACGACATGGCGCCGGTGGAGAAGCGTTTGACGATCTCCTTCGCCGCTTCGACCTCGTCCAGCGGAATCGGGTTATCAGCAAATTTGAACTCCATCAGGCCGCGCAGGGTCAGCAGATCCCTGTTCTGCTCATCGACCAGGCGTGAGAACTCGGAAAATGTCTGCGCATTGTTGCTGCGGGTTGCATGCTGCAGTTTGCTGATGGTTTCGGGCGTCCAGGCATGATGTTCGCCGCGTACGCGGTACTCATAGTCGCCGCCGACATCGAGATGCTTGCGATAGATCTGCTTGCCGCCAAATGCATCACTGTGCCAGCGATGGCTCTCTGCTGCGACCTCGTCGAGGCCAATGCCCTCGATCATGGTTGCGGTGCCGGCAAAGTAGGCATTGATAAAGGCTGTTGAGAGGCCAACTGCATCGAAGATCTGCGCGCCGCAGTAGGATTGATAGGTCGATATGCCCATCTTGGACATCACCTTTTTGAGACCCTTGCCGACAGCCTTGATGTAGTGCTGCTGCGCCATGTCGCGCTCCATTTTAGGGGAGATGCGCGATAGTGAAGCATCGATGGTCTCGAATGCCAGCCAGGGGTTGATCGCTTCGGCGCCATATCCTGCGAGGGTGGCGAAATGGTGGATCTCAAGCGCGGCACCGGTCTCTATGACCAGTCCGGTTTCGGTGCGCAGACCCTTCCTGATCAGATGGTGATGCACGGCTGATGTGGCCAGCAGTGCAGGAATGGCGATGCGTCGCCGCGAAACACCCCTGTCGGAGAGGATCAGAATGTTGTATTTTCCCAGCACCTCCAGTTCGGCAAGTTCGCACAGCGCATCGAGTGCGCCTAAGAGACCATCAGGGCCCTGCACGGCGTCGTATGTGATATCCAGGGTTTTGGTGCGAAATGCATCGCCGGCAATTTCATTGATGAGGCGTATGCGCCCGAGGTCTTCGTTTGTCAATATCGGCTGGCAGGCTTCGAGGCGCATGTTTGAGCAGTCGTTGCTCTCTCCCAGCAGATTCGGACGCGGGCCGATCAGCGTCACCAGCGACATCACGATCTCCTCACGGATCGGATCGATCGGCGGGTTGGTCACCTGGGCGAAGTTCTGTTTGAAATAGTTGGAGAGGTGACGGGCGCGGTCGGAGAGTACAGCCGGTGGATTGTCCGCGCCCATGGAGGCCGTGCCCTCCATGCCGTGTTTGACCATTGGCGTCAACAGGAACTTGATGTCCTCCTGTGTATAGCCAAATGCCTGTTGTGCATCCAGCATTGCGCCGTCTTGCAGTCGCGCAGGCGTGGCTTGCGTGCAATCAAGCTCATTGAGCTTTAACTGCGTTTTGTCCAGCCACTGCTGGTAGGGGTGGGCTTCCGCCAGCTCTTTTTTGAGTTCCTCGTCATCGATGATGCGCCCCTCTTGTGTATCGATGAGGAACATCTTGCCGGGCTGCAGACGCCACTTCTTGACAATCTTCTCTTCCGGAGTATCAAGAACGCCCATTTCGGATGCCATGATTACCAGGTCGTCATTGGTAATCAGGTAGCGCGCCGGCCGCAGGCCGTTGCGGTCAAGGGTTGCGCCGATTTGGCGGCCGTCGGTGAAGGCGACTGCGGCAGGCCCGTCCCATGGCTCCATCAATGCAGCGTGGTATTCGTAGAAGGCGCGGCGGGAGTCGTCCATCAGGTTGTTTCCAGACCAAGCCTCGGGGATCAGCATCATCATCGCGTGAGTCAGGCTGTAGCCGCCGGCGACAAGCAGCTCAAGGGCATTGTCGAAGCAGGCCGAATCAGACTGGCCTTCGCGGATCAGGGGCCACACCTTGTGCAGGTCTTCACCCAGAACCTTAGACGCCATGGAGTGGCGGCGTGCAGCCATCCAGTTGACGTTGCCGCGCAGGGTGTTGATCTCACCATTATGCGCAATCATGCGGAATGGGTGCGCCAGATCCCATGTGGGGAAGGTGTTGGTCGAGAAGCGCTGATGCACCAGCACCAGTGCGGAGACGAGGCGCTCGTCGCCCAGGTCAAGATAGTAGTTGCCGAGCTGCTTTGCCAGCAGCAGCCCCTTGTAGACAAGCGTGCGGCTGGACATGGAGGGTATGTAAAAATTTTTCGAGCCATCCAGCTGCTGTTCTCTGACACGGATGTCGATCAGTTTGTGCAACACGAAGAGTTTGCGCTCGAGATCATCCTGGTTATTGCAGTCGTCGCCGCAGCTGATGAACAGCTGGCGGATAACCGGCTCGCACGGGAGGACGCTTTCGCCAAGGACGCTGCTGTCGACTGGTACGGTGCGCCAGCCAAGCAGTTGCTGGCCCTCCTCGGCGATGACACTGGTGATAATGGCTTCAATTGCTTGACGCTGGCTTTCATCCATGGGTAGAAACAGCATGCCGACGCCATAATTTCCTGCAGGAGGGAGTTCAAACTCCACCTCGGCACGGAAAAAATCATCAGGAATCTGCATCAGCAAGCCGGCGCCGTCACCGGCTTTGGGGTCGGCGCCAACGGCGCCGCGATGCTCGATGCGTTTAAGAATCGTCAATCCCTGCTGGATAATGTCATGACTTTTCTCTCCCTTGATGTGGGCGACAAAGCCAACACCGCAGGCATCATGTTCATTTATCGGGTCGTAGAGTCCCTGCTTGGGAGGAAGAGAGCCGTGGTTCATTACAAATCTCGTTATACTGTGTCTATCAAATAATTTAGTGGTGCTTGCAAAACCCCGTGATTCCGGAATGCTTTTAGGCGGAATCCATTTGTCTTGATCAGTAAGTGGTTGATTCTATGGATTCCGGCCTTCGCCGGAATGACGTATTTTGGAATTACGCAAGTACCTATAATTTTTTACTAATTCTGTCATCGCCAGGTCCGGATTAAACAACAAGAAAAATGCCGGAATAGGGCGAACAAAAGGCCGCACAGTATAGCAGTTTTCTGCTTTTTTGGGGCAATAACTGTCATCGTGCTATCACGCTCAGAAGACCGCTCCCACACATGTTGCTGGCATCTGGCGTAGGAGCCGGTCTTCTGACCGCGAGATATCGGGGGAGCAGCCTCATGGTAGGGATGATCACCTTCTTGTTATCGGCTATTATTAGCTGATAGGCATATCCTGATCTGTTTCAATCACCGGGTAGAGAGAATTGATGAAGTTGACAAGCCGCCATTTGCTGCTGGGTGTGACCGGCGGAATTGCCGCTTACAAGGCAGCTGAACTTGCCCGTCTGCTGGTAAAGGCCGGTGCGGAGGTGCAGGTGGTAATGACACAAGCCGCTACGCGCTTCGTGGCGCCTCTCACCTTTGAGGCGCTGACTGGCAGGCCAGTGTATACGGATCTGTTTGATTCTGCGCATGAGGCGGCCATGGGGCATATCGAGCTGGCCCGCTGGGCCGATCTGGTGGTGGTGGCTCCTGCGACTGCGGATTTTATTGCGCGTCTGGCCGGGGGCAGGGCGGATGACCTGCTGACAACCCTGTGTGCAGCAACCAAAGCGCCTGTTGCTGTTGCGCCGGCGATGAATCAACAGATGTGGGCAAATCCGGCGACACAGGAGAGCGTCAAAACCCTGAAGAGATTTCAAACGCTGATATGGGGGCCGGCAGCAGGCGAGCAGGCGTGTGGAGATGTTGGGCCGGGACGACTATTTGAAGCTGCACAGCTGTTTCAGTTAGTATGTGACCACTTTGCAAAGGGCTTGTTTTCCGGAGTCAGGGCGCTGGTGACAGCCGGCCCGACACATGAGGCGCTGGATCCGGTGCGTTTTATCGGCAATCGAAGTTCGGGGCGCATGGGTTTTGCCATTGCCCGGGCGCTGCTTGAAGAGGGCGCCCAGGTGACGCTGGTGGCGGGGCCGGTCTCCATGAAAACTCCCCGGGGGGTGACGCGTGTCGATGTTGAGTCGGCGCTGCAGATGCATGAGGCAGTGATGCAGAGGGTGACGCCATGCGATCTGTTCGTGGCAACCGCAGCGGTCGCTGATTATCGCCCGCAGAAATCTGCTACAGAGAAAATCAAGAAGAGCGGTGAACAGTTAACTATCGAGTTGATTCGCAACCCGGATATTCTTGCCGATGTCGCGGCGCTCGAGGATGGACCCTATACAGTCGGTTTTGCAGCAGAAACCGAGTGCCTCGATGAGTATGCGCAGCAGAAGCGCATCAGCAAGCGCATCGATATGATCGCGGCCAACCTTGTCGGCGCTGAAGAGGGAGGTTTTGAAAGTTCAGAGAATGCCCTCAGCGTTTTCTGGGAGGGTGGCCAGCAGCAGTTGCCGCTCGCAGACAAGCTGCGCCTGGCGAGACAATTAATCACATTAATGAGTGAACATTTTTATGCACGAACTGGAACTGAAAATCCTTGATTCAAGACTGGGCGAAGAATTCCCACTCCCGAGCCATGCGACAGGCGGGTCTGCAGGGATGGACCTGCGCGCCATGCTGGATGCCCCTATAGATCTGAAACCGGGGCAGACCGAGCTGATTCCGACAGGCATGGCGATCCATATTGCCGATCCCGGATTGGCCGCCGTTATTTTGCCGCGATCGGGGCTTGGGCATAAACACGGGATCGTGCTGGGCAACCTGGTCGGCTTGATCGATTCCGACTACCAGGGGCAGCTGTTCGTCTCCTGCTGGAATCGCGGCAGCGACAGCTTTCGCGTCGAAATCGGCGAACGAATTGCACAACTCGTGGTGATTCCGGTGGTGCAGGCAAAATTTTCCATCGTCGAAGAGTTTGATGACAGCGCCCGGCAACTCCTAGCGGATGG
>JADWMH010000107.1 GCA_015767355.1 Gammaproteobacteria bacterium | reverse complement strand
GCTGGTTGCCCGTATGGCGTTTGCTCAGAGTCCGGATCTGTGGGACAGGCTGGTGAGCTGCAAAGGCCGACTGCTGATGCTGGGAACACCGCACAAGGGATCACATGTGATTGCTCGCGCCCTCGTCGGCCAGGAAATGATGGTGAAATATCTTGCCCTTGCTGATTTCAGGCATAGCCAGAAAGGGTTGCTGAAAATCATCTCTGCTTTTCCGGGTATCCTGCAACTGCTGCCATTCAAGAATGGCGACTTGGACATGATGGAGATCGGCGCCTGGAAAAAGCTTGCTGATGCAGATGGATCAGGCTGGATAGCGCCGACGAAACAGGACCTGAATGATGCAAAATCATTCTGGGAAAAGATCAGTGCATTCAAAATGAATCATGAGCACATGCTCTATGTTGCCGGCAAGGCGCCGGCAACGCCAATGGATGTCAAGATTGTCTCCTCAAAGAGAGGCAGGCGGAAGATCGTTTTCCTGGCGACGGCAAAGGGTGATGGCAGGGTTACCTGGGAATCAGGAATCCCCTCAAATATCCGCTGCTGGTATGCAAATACAAGCCACGGCAGCCTGGCAGATCACAATAAAGCATTTTCAGGCTTTCTTGAACTGCTGCAGAGCGGCGACACCGGCAATCAGCATTTATCGTCTGAACCCATACTCGAACGTGGTGAAACAGAACAACCGTTCCCTATGCCCACCGAAGAGCATGTCGACATGCTGCCCGATGAAGAGATGCTCTTCGACAGTATTCTCGGCGTCGAGCGGAAAACTGAAAAAACCGTAGCTCCATCACCACTGAAAGTCGTTATTTCTCATGGCAACCTCTGTTATGCATCGAACACTCTCGCTCTCGGTCATTACCGTGACGACCAGATCGTGAGCGCCGAGGGCTACGTGAATCAGTTGTTCGACAACCGGCTTCGCAAACGCATGCTGCTCGGACTCTATCCGGGGCCATTGAACACCGCGGAAATCATCAACAACCCCAAACCGTTTCCGGCCAGGCCCGGGGCCGCGCTCATTATCGGCCTCGGTGAAATGGGCGCTCTGACACGACGGAGCCTGGCTGAGACTTACTGTTATGCAGCGCTCCAATACGCGATATCAATCAGTGAGAAACATGCTGGCGAAGCAGATCTACCCTCTTCTGTACAGGAGTTGAAATTAAGCAGCCTGTTAATCGGCACGGGCTCCGGCGGCATCAGCATCGAAGACTCATTGCAGGCGATGACAAGGGGGCTGATCAAGGCAAACCAGCAGCTGCAACAGATGGATTGTGGTGATTTTCGGTTCGTAGAGCTTGAATTTGTCGAAAGTTGGGAGGATATCGCCAACGCCGCCGCCCATGCCATGTGTATACTGGATGAGGACGCAAGCCTTCGCGGCCAGGTGGTTTTTGAGAAGGCGTTAACACTCGATCATGGCAAGGGAAAAGCCGGCGCCAAAGTGAAAAAAATAGCAGGCGCGAGAACAAGGGTAACCTTCGATGAATCTGCAGGCTGGTGGCGGCGTCTGCAGATACAGCATATCGATAAAGACAACTCTCTGCGCTTTAATTCGTTGACCGACAAAGCGCGTACTGAAGTCTCCCTGCAGGCGATTGATCTCGCCCAGGTAGATACCTTCATTGAGCAGTCGATTCGTTCAACCTACGATGACCCGGATATATCCAAAACACTGTTTGAAATGCTGGTGCCTCTGCAGTTAAAAGAGCAATCGCAGAATCTCAATGACCATGTTCTGATACTTAACGAAAAAGCCGCCCGCTACCCATGGGAGTTGCTGCAAGACCGGTGGGCGAATAGGAGTCAGGCGTCGACAACCGCTGAAAGTCTGCCTATGTCTGTCGAATTCGGCATGATTCGCCAGCTTGAATCTGTGACATTCAGAGCATCCCCCGTGACTCGCGGGAACAAGGCGCTTGTTATCGGAAACCCGTTGGGGAACAGGGATGAGTTCCCTGAATTGCCGGGAGCTGAAAATGAGGCTGCATCGGTGCGAGCCATGCTGAATTCCAGAAATCAACATGTCACCGAAGTGTTAGGCAGAGACAGCAAAACAGATGCCCGCAGAGTCATCCTCGCACTGCACGCAGATTCATACAGAATCATGCATTTTGCCGGTCATGGGGTTTACAATTATGAACTCAATAGCGACAGCTATAGCTGCGATCTCTGTGGTCAGAAGGTTCCGACGACAACCAGAGTTACGGGAATGGTCATCGGCAGCAACAGCTTCCTTACGCCAGCCAATATCAAGAGCATTCGTTTCGTACCTGAGCTGGTGTTTATTAACTGCTGTCATCTTGGCAGGGAAGAGGGTAAACCCCGGCTTGAGAACCCGCATAAGCTGGCAGCCAACCTCGCCACCGAATTTATTCGCATGGGTGTAAAGGCGGTTATTGCTGCGGGCTGGGCTGTCAATGACCGTGCAGCCGAAACATTCGCAAATACTTTTTACAGCTTAATGCTTGACGGCCGCCGTTTTGGCGAGGCAGTTAGAGACGCCAGGAAAGCAACTTATCTCCATCATCATGGATCCAACACCTGGGGCGCCTACCAATGCTACGGTAATCCGGATTTTCAGCTCAAACTGTCCGGCAACTCCGGGAGTAATTCGTACAAAGAGGAAGCTGTCAGTGAAGCGGAGCTGGCATCAAAAATCGATCAAATTGGCAATGATGCAATCATCAGTGGCGCAAACATTGACAGTCTGCAGAAAAAACTGGATTTTCTGGTAGAGAAAATCTCCGATCACTGGATGAACAGGGATGTTCACGAGGCTCTGGGCCGTGCGTATGGCGAGATCGGCGCCCTGCGCAAGGCCACGAGGCACTACAAGGCGGCGTTGGAGGATAACAACAGCAGCGCATCCCTGCAAACCATCGAGCAACTGGCCAACCTGCAAGCGAAATTGGCGGTGAAACAATGGCAGGATAGCTCCTCTGAAGAGGATCAGCCGACTTCCGCTGAGTTGGTGAATGAAGCCATCGACATGATGAATGATTTACTCAAATTCGGGGAATCGAGTGAACGTTTGAGTATCCTGGGCAGCGCCTACAAGCGCAAAGCATGGATCACCACGGGGAACACACGCATTGCCGCTCTCAAACGCATGCAGGAGTACTATAGAGCAGCCAGTGAATCAGCTCCCGGTGAGAGTTACCCCCTGTATAATTATCTAACCGCAAAAATGATCGTTGAGTGGCGCAAAAACAGCGGCATAAGCGAGGAGAAGTTGCAGCAGGAAGCAAAGACGCTTGCGGCTTCCGTGACAGGCAATGAACAACAGAGAGACTTCTGGAGCCTGGTTAAGTTTGCGGGCTGTCAATTTCTAAAAAGAGTTGTTTGCGGCGAAATTACCACTCATCAACGCGTCATTATCAGCTACTACAGCATTGCCAAAAAACGTGCCGGCAGCCCACGGGAATTCAGCTGCGTCACCGAACACATCGAATTTCTGGCGCTGATGGCTCACTCCCAGATCACGGATCGCAAGAGAAAGGTCGAAACAGTGAATGCATTGAGAGAAATATTGAATACGTTGAGCGGCGGGCATTAGGAATTGGCACGATTATCAAATGAGACAACGATATCGAAAAAAAGCGGACAGCTTCATTATTGCTGTGCAGTTGAACCTGGAGACAGAGGGTTTCACTTATCACAAGTGGGGGGACGAACAGCGGTGTAAAAAAGACGACTGGCTCGTAAATAACGCGGGGGAGACCTACACGGTCGATGCCGAAACCTTTGCAAAGAGCTACCGCATGACAACTCCGGGCATCTACACCAAGAGCACGCCTGTTTGGGCGGAAAAAGCCACTCATGATGGGAGCGTATTCACTAAGGAGGGAGAGTCTCACTATAGAAGCGGCGACTATATTGTCTCAAATGACGAAGAGGGATCAGACCGCTACTGCATGCCCGCCGCCAGGTTTGAAGCCATATATGAACTGGATCGTTAGGGCGCCTGCACTATGCCGTTGCCGATATCCTCCAGTTCCGCCCCCGGAGCCATTCCGATCCGCGTCGCCATCGCCAGAATCCTGGCCGTCATGTTCTGAGTGGTGATCCTGCCACTCTCCTGCAACTCTTTTTGCGCCCACAGAGCCGCAATCCCCGCCACATGGGGGGTTGCCATGCTGGTGCCGTTCCAGCTCACCAGGCCGCCGCCCAACGCCGCAGAAGAGACTGCAACTCCCGGCGCAGAGACATTGCACTGCGTATTGGAGAATGAGGCCACTGACAAACCATCGGCTCCCTGCTGAAGGGCGCCTACAGAGATCACACCATTGCCTGCTGCCGGCGGCGCTACCGCGATTTCATACTGAGGACGATTGCTCTCATTGCCTGACGCGGCAACGATAACGGCACCATTGGCATAGGGATTTCTCGCCTGCAGCATGGTGGTCAAGGCGCTGTAGAGGTTGATATTTGCCCGATAGGCTTCCAGCGCGATCGAGGTTGCCGGGTTGATATCCATGCCCTGCTGGTTGACGAGATAGTCGACAAACCCCGGAAAATCGATGCCCAGGGACATGGAGATGACATTGGCGCCGTTTTCCACTGCCCAGTTGATGGCGTTTGCCAGATTTGCAGACGACCCCTGCCCCTCGCCAAGCACCTTGCCAATCAACGCATGGGATACACTCCTGGCGACACCTATACGGATACCGTTGACATCCTGACCGAAAATGGTGCCTGCGCAATGCGTACCATGACCGTGGATATCATCATCACCTTCAGCGGTAAAATTTTTGCGCGTAATCGCTGCACCTGCAAAAGCAGGGTGCGACAGATCGATTCCCGTATCGAGTACCGCTACGGAGACGCCGCTGCCATCGTAGAGACTATTGAGTGCACCCACCGCATCAACACCCCAGGTAGTGGAACCGGCAACAGCCGCATTGCTGTCGGCAGAGACCTCTGGTTCGATCAGCTTCAGCGGCATCGGCGGAGCAATGGCCCTGGTCTGCGGGTCTCTTCGCAAATCTCCCATCTCCCGCTTGTTCAGACTGACTTCACTGATCTCTATCTCTTCAACCGGGCCAGCAGTAGAGGGAACTCCGGAAGATCCACGTGATGCCCCCAGGTTATCAAAAGTGGGAACAAAATTATCCTGCGCCCTGAGTACGATATATTGAGTATCTGACATGATGATCTCCATGAAGACGAGTCGAATATTGACAGCGGCATTGCCATTAGCATCTGAGCTTCATCTATTAAAGCGCTGTCCACAAATTACTGCCGGAAAAATTGCAAGTGCTGTATAAAACATAGTTCAGCCATTGATAAAAGTCCAGTCAGCAGCCGTCAATCTGATGCAAAGCCGCTGATGGACCAGTGAAATTTGAATTTGCAGACCAGCCATCTTCATGATTGAAAATACCTCGGCAGGATGCCTGAAAATGTCCATAATTAAGAGCATGGAAGCTAACATCGTCACTTCTCAGAAAGCCCGTGCATTGTTTGATGCCGTGCCTGGTTAGGATCAACAGTCAGCCGCAAACTCCGGTTGAGTTCAAGTAGAGTTCAGGAACACGTCGCGCTGTCGCACAACAATCTGATATAGGATGTGCTGAGCTTGCGAAGCGCATCGATTACAAATGACGCGTAATATCTTCCCCCTATCCAGGTTCGTTATTAGTATGCCAATCCACCCCAACAGACCAGTGTGACAGTCATGCTTGAAAGCAACTCCATTGCATTCCAGTCGCTGCTATTTCTCTCCTCCCTGTTTATCTTCGTGATTGGCGTGGGCGTGTTATGGGTCATCTTTGCCTATATCAAGGACGTCACCCAGACTGAACAGGCGATTCGCAGAAACTACCCTGTCATTGGCCGCTTTCGCTACCTGTTTGAGCATCTGGGCGAGTTTTTTCGACAATATTTTTTCGCCATGGAGCGTGAGGAGCTGCCGTTCAACCGCGCCCAGCGCTCCTGGATCTATCGCGCCGCCAAGAACATGGACAATACCGTTGCTTTTGGCTCAACCCGCGACCTGACGCTTCCCGGGACCGTACTCTTCGTTAACTGCCCTTTTCCGACACTGGGAGTGGACGCAGTAGATCCCGGACCTATCACCATTGGAGAGGGATATGCCCGATCGTCCTTTACAACCAGCTCGCTGTACAACATCTCGGGTATGAGTTTTGGCGCTATCTCGGTTCCTGCAGTGCAAGCCCTCTCCATGGGGGCCGCCATGGCAGGCTGCTGGATGAATACCGGCGAGGGCGCCCTGTCTCCCTATCATCTTGAAGGCGGCTGCGACATTGTCTACCAGATCGGCACCGCAAAAAATGGCGTGCGTGATCTTGAAGGAAACCTCAGCGATGAGAAACTGCAGCAGGCTGCCGCTCATGATTCTGTCAAAATGTTTGAAATCAAGCTCAGTCAGGGAGCAAAGCCCGGCAAAGGGGGCATTCTTCCCGGTGAGAAGGTGACGCAGGAGATCGCAGAGATTCGCGGCATTCATACAGGAGAAGACGCAATCAGTCCCAATCGCCATCCGGATATCAGCTGCAACCGGGAACTGCTCAACATGATTCACCATATTCGCGAGGTGACCGGAAAACCCGTGGGCTTCAAGGCGGTAATCAGCGGCGACGCATGGCTCAATGAGCTGTTTGCAGAGATTGACAACATGGGTCTGGAATTTGCACCGGATTTTATCACCGTGGATGGCGCTGACGGCGGCACAGGAGCTGCACCGATGCCACTCATCGACGATATGGGACTGCCTCTGCGCGAGAGCCTGCCGATGCTGGTCGACCACCTCAACCTCCATGGATTGCGTGACAGGGTCAAGGTGATCGCCTCCGGCAAACTCGTCAACCCGGCCGATGTTGCCTGGGCGCTCTGCATCGGCGCTGATTTTATTACATCAGCACGCGGCTTCATGTTCTCGCTGGGATGCATCCAGGCGCTGCAGTGCAATAAAAACAGCTGCCCGACAGGGATCACCACCCACAACCCCAAGCTGCAGAAAGGGCTTCATCCCGAAACCAAGAAATTTCGTGTTGCAGACTATGTCAACAACATGGTCAAGGAAGTTGGTATCATTGCACACTCCTGCGGGGTCAAATCGGCGAGGGAACTCATGCGCCGGCATGCACGCGTAGTACAGGGGAACGGCCTATCGATCCCGCTCGACAAGTTGCATCCGCCAGTCACCCGCCCGAGGGAAAAGAGCCAACATGCTTCGCCAACAGTTTAAAAGAAACTCACTTGCCATCATCAGCCTGT
>JADWMH010000106.1 GCA_015767355.1 Gammaproteobacteria bacterium | reverse complement strand
AGATAAGCATGACGAAAAATAGACGAATCGGTGCTGTTTTAACCGGTGCAATCAGTTTGGCGCTTGCCGGCGTGTCGTTTCAGGCATCCGCAGAAGCAGCCAAGCAGCCAACACTGTCCGAGGCTGATTTTGAAAAGGCCAAGAGCTTGTACTTTCAGCGCTGCGCCGGTTGCCATGGTGTATTGCGTAAAGGCGCCACCGGTAAAAATCTGGAGCCAAAAAGCACCATGGAAAAAGGCCAGGAGCGTTTGGAAAAGATTATCACCCTGGGTACTGAAGGCGGCATGAACAACTTCGATGATATCTTTTCGAAAGAAGATATCAGCCTGCTGGCGACCTATATCCAGATCGATCCACCTGTTCCACCTGAAATGCCGCTCTCCCTGATGAAGGAGCGTCATGAAGTGCATGTCGATCCCAAGGACTACCCGACTAAGCCGATGCATGACCGCAACTGGCAGAACTTTTTCCTCGTCATCGAGCGTGATGTGGGCAAAATTGCTGTCATCGATGGCGACAAGAAAGAGGTCGTCGCGCATATCGATACAGGTTATGCAGTGCATGTACTCAAAACCACAGAGCATCACGACACCCTCAAGGCTAAGGATCCGGGACGCTTCTGGTACATCATGGGCCGTGACGGCATGATGACCAAAGTCGACCTGTGGCAGACTCCTGATAAAATGAAGGTTGCCAATGTCCAGGTTGCCTATGACGCACGCGACGTAGCCGTATCAGGCGACGGCAAGTACGTTATCGGCGGCGCCTACTGGCCCTCTCATTTCGTTATTCTCGATGCCGAAACCATGATGCCGCTGAAGGTGGTCTCTACCCGCGGCGTCAATGTCGATGGCGAGTTTGTCAACGAGTCCCGTGTGGCTGCTATCTATGACACGCCAATGGCTCCAACCTGGCTGGTTGCCGCGAAGGAGCTGGGCCAGATGTGGCAGGTGGACTATTCAGATCTTGATAATCTGAAGATTACGCAGATCAACTCCGCAAAATACCTGCATGACGGTTTTTTCGATCCGACCGGCCGCTACTTCCAGATCGCGGCGAACGCCTCTGACAAGATGGTTGTCATCGATACCGTGACACAAAAGCTGGAAGCCATGATCGATGTGGACAAGAAGCCGCATCCCGGTCCCGGCGCAAACTGGAACGACGAGAAATGCGGTCCTGTCGGCGGAACCACCCACCTGGGTGTTGGCAAGGTAACCGTATGGGGCAATGATCCCGCGGGGCATAAAGATCAGGCGTGGAAAATCTGCTACGAAGTCGAGACAGACGGCCCCGGAGTGTTCCTGCGTACGCATCCCAACTCAGATTACGTTTGGGCTGACCAGACCAAGCATCCTGAGCCGGAAGTTCAACAAAGCGTTCAGGTCATCGACAAGAAGACGCGTGAAATCGTCAAGACCATTCAACTGACCGATGTTGAAGGTTATGCGGCGGTTCATTTCGAGTTCAATAAAGATGGCACTGAAGTTTGGACCTCTGTGTGGAACCGTAAGGACAGTAAAGAACCTAATGGCGAGATCATCATCTTCGATGCCAAGACACTCGAAGAGAAGGCTCGAGTCAAGGGGCTTTACGCACCGACCGGTAAATTCAACGTCTACAACCGTGTCAACCACGTAACTTAAAAGAAGTAGAAGCTCAGGCGGACACAGTACTATGACTCTGTGTCCGCCTTTTTTCCAAACCACAGGAGAGAATTGAGATGGCGACAGATATGAAAAAACCCGGACTGCTTTCTCGCCGGGTGACAAAAGGCGCCACCATCGGCGCTGCCCTGTTGTTCTTTATTCTCGGCATCATCTTCTGGGGCGGATTCAACACCGCCATGGAAGCCACCAATACCATGGAATTCTGCATCTCCTGTCATGAGATGGAGGAGAATGTTTACCAGGAGTACTTACCCACCATCCACCACTCCAACCGCAGCGGCGTACGTGCAGTCTGTTCCGATTGCCACGTTCCCAAACCCTGGATCCACAAGATGGTGCGTAAAATACAGGCAAGCAACGAAGTCCTGCACAAGATCCTGGGAACCATCGATACCCCTGAAAAATTTGATCAAAAGCGTCTGCAACTGGCAAAAAATGTCTGGCGGGCGATGAAAGCGACGGATTCACGTGAATGCCGCAACTGTCATAATTTTGAATCCATGAACCCGGCTTTTCAGAAGCCGCGGGCGCGCAAACAGCATATGAATGCATTTGAGACAGGCCAGACCTGCATCGACTGCCATAAAGGCATCGCCCACAAGAATGTGCGTGACCAGCTGACGGATGAAGAGCTGGAAGAGCTGGAAGAGCCCAACCCTGCCTTTAAACGCGAAGTACCACAACTCTATCTGGATGGCCTGAAACTGGTCGAACAGCAGGAGAAGGAAGCTGCAGATAAAGAAGCTGCAGAAAAAACAAAGCTCAAAGAGAAGAAGAAGAGAGCCAGGGCGGAGACCCAAAAACGCATTGACAAAGCCGTCGAAGAGGCTGTCGATAAAGCAGTCAAAGCAGCCCTGGCAAGTGCCGCCGCCGCGGCGCCTGCTGTAGCAGCATCAAGCGAAACCCCGCCAGCCGAAACGGCGCCGGCAACAACAGAAGTCGCACCGGCTGAAGCTGCCGCACATCCAGCTGCAAGCGCAGCCCCGGCAGGCAGTGATGTTGACTGGAGCAGTGCTCCCTCTCGTGAAATCACCCTCTTCTACCCCGGCCAGTCCTCGATGGAGTGGATGCTGACCGGCAAGGATCACGGCGGAGCACGCCCCTTTATCAAGTTGGGCGACCGCTGCTTCACCTGTCACGACAAGGAGGCGGACAAGATGGGGCAGAAGATTGTCACTGGAGAGAAGCTGGAGCCTGAGGAGACCCTGATTCCCGGCAAGCGCGGCAGTATACCAGTCGCCGTACAGGCCATGCATGATGATGAGAACCTCTACATGCGCTTTGAGTGGGAGAACAGCGAACATACTCCCGCCCCCTTTGTTGACGGCGGCAAGATGGATCCGGACAACCCCATGAAACTCGCCATCATGTTTGCCACTGATGACGTCAAATACGCAGCACAGGCCGGGTGCTGGGGAACCTGTCATCATGATCTCGATACCATGCCTCACAATCCGGGTGAAAAGGTGACCAAATACATCACCGAGAGCCGCAGCAAGGTCGAGATCAAGGGCAGACGCGGTAAAAAACGCGGCGGCTGGGACAAGCGTAAAGATGATGCCGAGATCCAGAGTGAAATGGATCAGGGTCACTTCATGGATCTCATTCGCTACAAATCAGGAAAAAGCGAGAGCGAAGATGGCTATGTCCTCGCTGACCGCGTGATGGAAGGCGGTCATGGCTCTGAATTCAACGCCTCTTTGAATGGCGACACCTGGGTGGTCGAAATGAAGCGCAAGCTGCAATCCGACAAGCCCGGTGATGTCAGCATGACGCTGGACAAGATCTACAACTTCGGTTTTGCCATCCATGACGATTACACCAATGCGCGTTTCCACCACGTCTCACTGGGTTACCTGCTTGGTTTTGACAATGACAGTGACAAAGTCGAGGTGAATGCAGTAAAGCGCTAAATCCGTCATCCCGGCGTAGGCCGGGATCCATACCTGCTGTTGATCGCAATTTTCCTGGATTCCGGCATTCGCCGGAATGACGGGTATAACGGCAAGACAGCCCTCTTGATCTCACATTGCTACTAGTAATCCTTAAGAGACCAACATGTTTACAAATGAGTCAGATTTTAAAAATGGCTCTCGCAAAGCCGCAAAGAACGCCAAGAAAAACCTTTGCGATCTTGGCGTCTTGGCGAGAGGAAATGTTTTTTTCATTCCTTATCAGTCTGAGGTGTAGCCTCGCTAGCTATGATTCGTATTCTGCCATTATTACTCTCTTTCATCTCCGGTTCAGCACTGGCTGCAACTACGCATGATGTTGAAATTTTCAAATTCAAGTTCCTGCCCGCCGAGATCACCATCGAGGCCGGAGACACCATCCGCTGGACGAACAAGGAGAAGCGCCAGTACCACAGCGTCTGGTTCGAGCAACTTGGAGAGAAAGAGCCGGACTATCTCTTTCCCGGCGACTTCTATGAAAGAACCTTCGAAGAGGCAGGCGACCTCCCCTACCGCTGCGGACCGCATCCCAAAATGACCGGGATGGTGCATGTCACAAAGGCAGGTGAAGACAAAGCAAAATCTGACAGTATAAAAGAGAGTGCTCCTGCGGATGAAATCTCCGGGTCACGCCGTGCAGAAATTCTCTATATCCTGAAGCACGACTGCGGCTCCTGTCACGGCATGACACTGCAGGGCGGCCTCGGCCCCTCGTTAAAACCTGACGCACTCGAAAAGCTCACCGTAGAACAGGTGGCTGTCACCATCAACCATGGCCGCCCGGGAACTCCCATGCCGCCATGGAAACCATTTTTCAGCGAACAGGAAGCCAATTGGCTGGCGCAGCAACTGAAGCAGGGAACAGCAGAAACAGAGGGCCATCAAGAATGAAAAGGCTATTTTCTCTAGTGAGACCAAATTTCAGACTCACGTGGCATAAAAAAGATCATACTTCTCTCGCAAAGACGCCAAGATCGCAAAGGTTTTTCTTGGCGGGCTTAGCGCCTTGGCAAGAGTCATTATTGAAATCCCCCCCATTTGTAAAGATGTTGACCATTCAAGGCTTACTGGTCATCCTGTTTTTCTCAGCGGCGGCAGTTCATGCACAAGAGAGTTGTGAAGTACGCGGCACCGGCGACCTCGGTGTTATTATCGAGCGCGCAAGCGGCAGTGTGCAGGTCGTCGATACCAGCGCCCGAAAAACCCTGTTCCGTGTCGAAGATCTGGGCGACCTCTCCCACGCCTCCGCCGTCTACTCCCGCGATGCGCGCTACGCCTATATCTTCGGTCGCGACGGCGGCCTGAGCAAAATCGACATTCTCTGCGGCAAACTGGTAAAACGCATCGTGCAGGGCGGCAACAGCATCGGCGGCGCCATTTCCCAGGATGGCAGCCTCATTGCCGTTTCAAACTATGAGCCGGGCGGAGTCAAGATTTTCTCCTCGGACGACCTGAGCCTGGTGGCGGACATCCCTGCGACAAAAATCAGCGGCGAGAAAAACTCCAAGACCGTCGGGCTGGTCGATGCCCCCGGACAACGTTTTGTATTCAGCCTCTATGACAGCGGGGAGATCTGGATCGTGGAGATGCGCGATCCAGCCAAACCCAGAATAGAACGCTTCGAAAAGATCGGCATCCAACCCTATGACGGGCTGGTGACACCGGATGGAAGACACTATATCGCCGGCCTGTTCGGTGAAGACGGCATGGCATTGCTGGATCTGTGGCATCCTGAAAAAGGCGTGCAGCGCATCATGGACCACTACGGACGCGGCGAGCAAAAGCTGCCGGTTTACAAGATGCCGCACCTGGAAGGCTGGGCGATGGCTGGAGACCGCGCTTTTCTTCCTGCCGTGGGCCATCATGAAGTGCTGGTTGTAGGAAGCAATGACTGGAAACAGCAGGCGCACATCAAGGTTCACGGCCAGCCTGTATTTGTCATGGCAAGACCGGATGGACGACAAATCTGGGTCAACTTCGCCTTCCCCGACAATGACACCATCCAGGTCATCGACTCCGAGACCTTGAAAATCATCAAAACACTGAAACCGGGTAAAGGCGTGCTGCACATGGAGTTTACCCCGCGTGGCGAAGCCGTGTGGATGTCAGTGCGAGACGAGGATCAAATACAAATCTTTGACACACAGACACTGGAGCTGCTGGCGACCCTGCCGGCGGCAAAACCCAGCGGCATCTTTTTTACGTCACGCGCACATAAAACGGGGCTTTGACGATCGTGAACCCTCTGGAACTGGCTCTGCTCAATGATTATCAGCGGGATTTCCCGCTGCAGAGCACGCCCTTTGCACAAATTGCCAGGGCGCACAATACAGATACAGACAACATTCTGCAGTTGTTGGAAAAACTCAAAAAACAGGGCTTAATCACCAGGGTCGGCCCCGTATTCCGCCCCAACACCATCGGCGTCAGTACACTGGCCGCCATGATAATCCCTGCAGACAAGCTTGAATCCGTAGCGAAACTCGTCAACAATTACCCTGAAGTCAATCATAACTACGAGAGAGAGCATGCATACAATCTCTGGTTCGTCGTCACTGCCTCAGACCAGCAGCATCTCGAGAAGACGTTGCTGGGTATCGAAAAATTGACTGGCATTGCTGTCATGCGCTTGCCGTTGGTCAGGGAGCACCATATCGACCTGGGTTTCAATATGTCCCTGCATGGGAAGGAGACCTCCTCTCCCCTGATCAAAAAACATCGCTCCTGCGCCACCACAGTCAGGCACAGCACCCAGCCTGATGACGCCATACAACGACAGCTGATTGTCATGATCCAGTCAGGGCTGCCGCTGGTAGAACGGCCTTATGCTGAAATTGCACAAAAACTGGATATCGATGAGCAGGAAGCGATGCGGCGCATCGAGATCATGCTCACCACAGGCGCCATACGACGCATGGGAGTTGTAGTGCGGCACCATGAACTGGGCTATCGCGCCAACGCCATGCTGGTATGGGATATCGCAGATGAACGGGTCAATGAAGTTGGGGAGCAGTTGAGTTCGGTCGATTGCATTACCCTCTGTTACCAGCGGCCACGCCACCTCCCCCACTGGCCTTACAACCTCTTCACCATGATCCACGGCAAGGAGCGGCAAAGCGTGGAACAACACATCGAAGAGATCGTGCAGCAATATGGCCTCGGCGACACACCCAGGGCGACACTTTTCTCGCTGCGGCGGTTTAAACAGCGCGGCGCATGCTATAGTTATGCTCAACCGGAGACCCACTTTCAAATAGCCAGCAATGGATGAATCACTGGACGAGATCAACCGCAACATCATTAACACATTGCAATACGGCTTTCCGATCTGTGACTCCCCCTTTCGTGAAGCAGCAAAATCGCTGAATATCACCGAATCCGAGTTGCTGGAACGCGTCGAAAAGATGCGGAATAATGGAATACTGACCCGCTTCGGCCCCCTGTTTAATGTAGAAAACATGGGCGGCGCCTTCTCACTCTGCGCCATGAAAGTTCCCCCGGAAGAATTCGACACTGTTACAGAAAAGGTCAATGCCCTTCCCCAGGTCGCCCACAATTACCAGCGCGAGCATGCAATGAACATGTGGTTCGTGCTTGCCACCGAGACCCCCGAAGAGAAGCAAAAAACCATAGAGGAGATAGAGCAGCAGACA
>JADWMH010000105.1 GCA_015767355.1 Gammaproteobacteria bacterium | reverse complement strand
AGTTTAACGCACGGGTGATGACATGACAACCAGGATACTTACCGAGGCTGCCGCCAGCATTAGCGAACTCAAAGCCAACCCTATGAAAGTAGCTTTAAGCGCCGATGGCGCGCCTGTAGCTGTACTCAATAGAAATGAACCTGCATTTTATTGTGTTCCAGCCGAAGCATATGAAATGCTTATGGATCACGTTGAGGATCTTGAGCTTCTCGCCATTGCGGAAAAGCGTAAAGATGAAGAGTCCATTAAGGCTGACATCGATGAGCTATGAATTGGAGTTTAAAAAGTCTGCTCTGAAAGAGTGGAATAAGCTTGGAGCTACAATTCGAATTCACTTCAAAAAAAAGCTCATAAAGATATTGGAAGAGCCGCGTATATTAAGCTCCAAATTGTCTGGATCTAATCATCTCTACAAAATCGAACTTCGCCAATCCGGGTACAGACTCGTTTATGACGTGAATGATCAAAATGTAACTGTTACAGTAATTGCTATAGGAAAAAGAGAGAGAGGTAAAGTTTATCAAACCGCAATCAAACGAATGAGCTAACAAAATTCAATGCCACTCCTCATTTTCAATCTCCAAGCACCATTATGAACAGGGCTAAAAAAATATTGAACGGGAGCCTACTTCTGGATCTGGAGACGACACCTGATGGGAAGCTTCTGAAGGTTGGTGCTATTTGCGGGGAAGAGCAACTCCTTCTCAAAGGGCGGTTTGGCAAACCCGATGTAGTTCAGGCTCTGGATGATCTTAGCCGCAGCGCCGATTATGTGCTTGGGCACAACATTCTTGAGCATGACCTCCCCCTCCTCAAAAAGAACTTTCCGACGCTTCATCTGCATAGCCTCCCCGTTATTGATACCCTTTTCCTCTCTCCTATCGCCTTCCCTGAAAATCCTTACCATCATCTTGTAAAAGACTACCGGCTGCTCAGCACCGCCTTGAATGATCCCGTATGCGATGCCCGCAACGCGGGCTTGCTGTTTCAGGACCAGTGCGATGTATTTGAAAAGTTGAAGCTCAGTGACAAGGGGCTGGTTCAATTTTATGCATGGGCGTTTACCGAAACCATGCTGCCACTCTTCCATGCGTTGGGGGTTGAGCCATTTACGAAGCAGGAGGCAAAAAACTATTTCTCTTCCCGGGTTACCGCTCTTGGCTGCCAGACTGCCGCACAATCGCAGGTATTGGAAATCGAACATCTGCAGGCGCGGGAGTCTTTGGCCTATGCGTTGGCATGGTTGCGGGTGGCGGGATCCAACTCAATACTTCCACCCTGGGTCCGGCATCGTTTTCCCGAGGTAATGAAAATCGTTCGCCGCCTGCGGGACAAGGGGTGCAGCGACCCTGACTGCTCCTTTTGCCAGATCAACCACAATCCGCACAAACAGCTTCAACATTTCTTCGGCTTTGACGATTTCCGCCTGGAGCCGTCCACTGCAGATGGCAGCAGCCTGCAGGAAGCCATCATCCGCAGCGGCATGAATGATGAGCCACAGCTGGCGATCCTGCCGACAGGCGGCGGCAAATCGCTCTGCTTCCAACTGCCCGCACTTGTGCGCAACCAGCGTCTGGGCGTTCTCTCCATTGTCATTTCTCCGCTGCAGGCATTGATGAAAGACCAGGTTGATAATCTCAACCGGCTCACTGAATCAACCTTTGCAGCGGCGCTATACGGGATGCTTACACCGCCGGAGCGTGGCAATGTGCTTGAGCGGATTCGTCTTGGCGATATCGCCATCCTGTATGTCTCCCCGGAGCAGCTGCGCAATGCATCTTTCAGGAAGGTGATCAAACAGCGTGAGATCGGCTGCTGGATATTCGACGAGGCGCATTGCCTCTCCCGCTGGGGACACTCATTCCGGCCGGACTATCTGTATGTCTCGCGCTTTATCCGTGAAATGGCGGCACAGCAGGATGTTCCGCCTCCGCCTGTCGCCTGCTTCACGGCAACCGCCAAGCGCGATGTCATTGAGGAGATCCAGCAGCACTTCCTGTCGGAGTTGTCGCAGGAGCTCATACTTTTCGATGGCGGGGCGGAGCGAACAAATCTCGATTTCGAGGTGCAGGTTGTCAATTCAGCCGATAAAAGGAGTCGTGTCAAGCAGCTGCTGATGGAGCGTCTGCCCAATCCGGAGGATGGCGCCTCGGTGATCTATTGCGCCACCAGGCGCGGTGCAGAGGATATGGCGAAATGGCTGCAGCACTCCGGCTTATCGGCCGAAGCGTTCCATGCGGGCGTGGATGCCCCTGAAAAACGGCGCATCCAGGAGGAGTTTATCGCTGGGAACATCCAGCATATTTGCGCGACGAACGCCTTCGGCATGGGCATCGACAAGGAGAACGTTCGCCTGGTGATTCACGCCGACATCCCCGGATCGCTGGAAAATTATCTGCAGGAGGCGGGACGCGCCGGGCGCGACAAAAATCTCGCATTGTGCGTGCTTCTATATGACAAACAGGACATCGAAACCCAGTTTTCACTGAGTGCTTTTTCACGCCTGACCCGCCATGACATCGCTCAGATCCTGAGGGGTCTGCGCCGCGCCAAACGCGATGACAAGAGCGCCGTGGTCATCACCTCCGGAGAAATTCTTCGCGACGAAGAGGTCGACGCCGGATTCAATTCGACAGACCCCATGGCCGCCACCAAGGTCAACACGGCAGTCTCGATGCTGGAGCGCAGCGATTTTGTGCGGCGCGATCAAAACAGAACCAACGTCCTGCAGGTTCAGCCCCTGGTGCGCTCCATGGACGAGGCAATCGATAAGATCGATAAACTGGATCTTTCGCAGCGGCTCAGGGGGCAATGGCTGGAGATACTGGGCGCTATCTTCAACAGCAATCCCGACGAGGGCCTCAGCGCCGATAATCTGGCGGAGTTGCCATCGATGAAGCCCAGGGAGGAACAGACTCCATACCGCACGCTGCAGCACGACACCCTGCCGGTGATGCGGCTGCTTGGCGATATGGTCGAGGCAAGGATCGTTGAAAAAGATACCTTGTTGAGCGCCTATGTCAAAGTCCGCTGCGCCAACTCCTCCACCAAGGTACTGACTGACGTCTGTGCGCTGGAAAACGCAATGATCGCAGTCATGCGCGAGGATGAGCCCGATGCCGAAGGCTGGATGATCCTGACGCTTCGACGTTTGAATCAACGTCTTGTCGATGACGGTTTTTCTACTGCTCCCGAATCCCTGAGGAATCTGCTCAATAGTCTGTCGCTGGATGGACAGGGGCTTGCAGGCAACAGGGGTAGCATCGAGTTGAAATATCAGGACAAGAATCACTACCGCGTAAAGTTGCAGCGTGAATGGAATGATTTGCAAAAGACGGTTGAAAAACGACAGGCCGTTGCGAGAATTATTTTAGATGCTATTGCTCGCAAAATCCCAGCGGCATCTAGCGGCGAGCACCTGGTGAAGTTTAGCGAAAGCGAGCTGCTGGAGGCTTTGCACGCCGATATGTTCATCGCGGCGCAAATCAGGGATTTCAGCGCCGTCACAGAACGCGCCCTGCTTTTTCTGCATGAACAAAAGGCGATCATCCTTCAGCAGGGATTGGCGGTATTCCGCTCGGCGATGACCATCACCATCCTACCGGGCGCCAAAGGCCGGCGTTTCACCAATGGAGACTATTCATCGCTTAAGGAACACTATCTGGAACGAAACTTCCAGATTCATGTGATGAACAGATATGCGGACCTTGGCCTGCAGAAAATCAAGAGCGCCCTGACGCTGGTTGCCGCCTACTTCACCATGAGCAAAACCGAGTTCGTGAAGATGTTCTTCGCCGGGGAGCAGGATATGCTGGATCGCGCCACCAGTGCGGAGTCCTATCAGGAGATCGTCGATCAACTGAACAATGGGGTTCAGATTGCCGTGGTGTCGGCCAGGCCGCACTCCAACATGCTGGTGCTGGCCGGACCCGGCTCCGGAAAAACACGGGTGATCGCGCACCGCTGTGCGTTCCTGCTGCGCGTCGAGCGCGTGCGCGCCAGTGAAATCCTGGTTGTATGCTTCAACCGCGCCGCCGCAGTCAGCCTGCGCCAACGCATACGCGATCTGGCCGGCAAAGATGCGGCGCGGGTTACAGTACAAACCTACCACGGCCTTGCCATGCGGCTCATCGGGGCGTCGTTTGCCACCCACCTGGATGACAAGGGAGAGATGCTCGACCTGGAGAGCATGATTCCCACCGCAACCAGAATGCTCAAGGGGGAGTGCGACATCCCCGGAGTTGAGCGCGATGAGATGCGCGAACGGCTGCTTGCCGGATACCGCCATATTCTCATCGACGAGTATCAGGATATCGACCAGCCCCAGTACGATATGGTTTCAGCCATTGCAGGGCGCGCGCTGGATTCGGAAAACGCGGATGCCAAACTCTCGATCCTGGCCGTCGGCGACGATGACCAGAATGTCTACACCTTTCGTGGCGCCAACATCCGCTTCATCCGCCAATTCGAACAGGACTACAACGCCAGCACGCATTACCTGGTCGAGAATTACCGCTCCACAGCAAATATTATCAACGCTGCCAATCAATTGATTGAGTTGAATGGCGACCGCATGAAGACGGGGCGCCCTATTCAGATCAACGCCGCGCGCCGCACCGAACCTGCCGGAGAACCAGTGCGGATCGTGGCTTGCCCGGATTCGTTGCAGCAGGCGCGCTTTGTCCTCAATGAGATCAAAACGTGTCGAAGTGCTGGCGGAAGCATCGCTGTTTTCTCGCGGACGAAAAGCGAACTCCATGCCATACGGGCCGCGCTGGAAACTGCAGCGATCCCCTCCATCATGGCGTCGGAGGGAAAAGGCAACACTCCATTGCACCGCATGCGCGAGATCAACGCGCTGATTGAACTCATCAGGAAACTTCAACAAACCACGCTAACGGCAATCCGCCTGCAAAAAGAGTTCCAGGGTCTGGCGTGTTACGCAGAAGCGAATCCCTGGTGCAGGATGATGGATGGAATCCTTCACGAATGGGAAGATGAAACCAACAACAACGACAGGACGCCATCCGAAGCAGTCGAATATCTCTTTGAAGCCCTGCATGAACGCCAAAGGGAGCACTTCTCCGATGATGAAATCTACCTCTCAACGGTCCACGCAGCCAAGGGGCTGGAATTCGACCACGTCATCATGCTTGGCGGCTGGGGAAAACAGGGAGAGGTTATACGGCAGGAAGAGGAGCGGCGGCTCTATTACGTTGGCATGACACGTGCGCGTAAAACACTGACCTTATGCCAGCTTGATCGTCTCTCCAACCCGCATACAGATGCATTGGCAGGCAGTGGCATTGTGCGCTCCAAAGCTGACTTGCTCGATGAACCTTCGGACCAGGATTTGAGACTGCACTACGCCATGCTCGATCTCTCCAGCATCTGGATCAGCTATGCCGCAACAGCGCCCAACGCCAGGTTTGTTCAACAAGAGCTTGCCAAACTAACGCAAGGCTCCTGTCTCCACCTGGAGAGGAGTAGAAATAACAACCGGGTTTTCATAACAGACAACAATGGCCACAAAATTGGCGCGCTATCCAATGCCGCAAGCCTGGAATGGATAGAGAAACTCCCGTTGATCAAGGAGGTGCGCGTTCACGCTATCATCAATTGGAGGAGAGACTTCCTCGATCACACTCCTGCAGATGATTGCCCCGAGGAGTGGGAAGTCCCGCTGCTGGAAGTGGTTTTGAGAGAGTAGTATTTCTCTCCGCATAGGTCGACCATTCGACCACTGAGTCCCCTTCCCTTTCGAGCCGCCAACTCAGACAATAAAATTCCCCCGACCCTAACTCATGTATATTATGTTGCATAAGTTGTAACTATTTTGCACAATGTAAAATCGTCACTGAGAGTTGACAACTCGCATCAGAGGTGCTTGAAAAACCCCGTCATTCCGGCATGCTTTTAGCCGGAATCCAGATATTTTATCAAATCATTCCAAATCAGAAAATGTCAAATCTAATACTCAAACGCTCACCAATGCACTCAAGCAAAATAACAGGGATAAGCTGGTTCAGGCTATCGATGACATTGAAACCTGGGAGCCTACCGATGAGCCTGTTGTTGAAACAATAAGAGAAATACGAAAAGCGCAAACTGATTTAGCCAGAAATGGGCTATTATGCAATATAAACTTGTGAACAAGCATGCCAAGATACAACGTAATCTACGAATCAAAAGAAACTATAATCGGAGTTGTTCCGAGAGCAAACGACTGGGTGACATATGAGTGCATGCTCAAAGTTAAGAGTGGCGGTAAAATTCCAGTTTCACTTGAAATGAAATTTATTCCTCCTCATCCATACTCTGTAAACATGCCTATGGAACATTCTATACAGGCGGAGAGCATTTCCGCCCTATACGGAAAGGTCGTCAAATATTTGACCAAATATGGAGTGGATTTCCAGGGATAGTCCTGAAATACAATATATGGCCAATAAATGTACGTTAAGCAAAAAGGTGAATAAATGAAATTTCCAGATTTAGACAGGATAACCATTGATCCAAAAATAATGGGTGGTAAGCCGTGCATTAGAGGATTAAGAGTTACAGTTGGAACTATTACTGGATTACTTGCATCAGGTGAAACTGTGGATAGTATTTTAGTTCTATACCCGTACCTTGAAAAAGAAGATATTTATGCAGCCCTATCATATGCGACATGGCGAACAGAAGAACAAGATATTCCTTTGCACGCATAATGAAAATAGTTCTGGATATGAATATTCCACCAATTTGGGTGCAATTTCTGAATGACGCAGGTCATAATGCAATCCACTGGAGTAATATTGGAAATATTCGCGCTGAAGATACGGAAATAATGGAATGGGAAAGAATAAACAAGCACATCGTGTTTACCCATGATCTTGATTTTGGCAGTTTACTCTATACGACAGGAGCAAAAGCACCAAGTGTTATTCAGCTTCGGGTTGAGAACATTTTGCCATCATCAGTAGGAAATGAGTTGTTGGAAACATTAAGAATTGCAACTGAAGAACTCAACAATGGTGCTCTGATAACCATTGATCCTAGACGACAAAGAGTGCGTATTTTGCCGCTAAGGAGATAATCAGATAAGAAGTAAAGTGGATCCCTGAGTTAAGAAAGATATCCGGTTCTGGTGGCGGGAGCTCGTTGTCGGTCCCCAGGGAGTCCACCCATGTTTCTACTAACTCTTGAGAGATAAAAACACCTTTATCTGCTTGTGCAAGCGCTTCATCAATAGCTTTGCGTCTTGGGTGTAATTCAAAGTGAGAGTTAGCAAAAGCTAATATAGCTAGACAAACCGGAT
>JADWMH010000283.1 GCA_015767355.1 Gammaproteobacteria bacterium | reverse complement strand
AATGCATGACGGCCTGATTGCGGACGGGAAGGAGTGATCGCATCAGAGCCGGGGAGGCGTTCATCGTACCAATCTGCGACCTGCTGCCTTAATGCCATGTCGGCTTCAAATTTTCTCAGCTTGATGCTCAGCAGTGAGGCCTGGATAGCATCCAGGCGGCTGTTGTAGCCGATCTCGGTATGAGTGAACGGAGCAACCGCACCATGGTTGCGCAGCTGTTTAAGATGCTCTAATAGAGATTCGTCACTAGTCGAGATCAAGCCGCCGTCACCATAGCAGCCCAACGTTTTGGCCGGATAGAAGCTGAAACACCCTGTGGCCCCGAGTGAGCCCACCACCGAATCACCTAACCTGGCGCCGAAGGCCTGGGCTGCATCCTCTATTATGACAAGAGCATGTTGATCGGCGAGTTGCTGCAGCGCATGCATATCGGCAGGATGGCCGAAGATATGCACCGGCAAAATCGCTTTTGTTTTTTCTGTGATCTTTACCGCAACACTCTGCGGATCCAGGTTGAAACTCTCTGCATCAACATCAGCAAACACCGGGGTGGCGCCCACCAGAGAGATTGATTCAGCCGTAGCAAAAAAGGTAAATGGAGAAGTGATCACCTCGTCTCCGGGACCAATACCCAGCGCACGCAGCGACAGCACCAGGGCATCTGTGCCATTGGCGACGCCGAGCGCATATTTTGAACCAATATACTCTGCCGCCTGCTGTTCAAAAGCAGTAACTGCATCGCCAAGGATAAATGCCGCCTTGCTGCCGGCCGCGTCGATCGCTGCAAACCACTCATCGCGCAGTTCAGCAAATTCAGCGGTCAACTCGAGATAGGGAACTCCCGTTTGGCTCATGTTACTCACTCTCTATTTTTTGTTTAATCTGCAGTGCGACATCCAGCGCCTTGAGACCGGTCTCTCCATCAACCAGTGGTGTTTTATTGTAAATAATCGCATCGACAAATGAGGCCAGCTCTTCATCCAGCGGCATCACCGGATCGATATCGACGACATCCGAAACGATTTCATCCCACTCCGACTCCTTCGAGGGAACAGCCGTAGCTCTCTCCAGACGCTGGCCAATAAAATCCAGCGACAGGTAGTGCTTCGGTTCGAACACCCTGATGCGGCGGCTATCCTCTTTTGAGATGCGGCTCGCTGTGACATTCGCTGCGGCGCCATTGGCGAACTCCAGCCTGGCATTGGCAATATCGAGATGATCCGTCAAAACGGCCGTACCTGAAGCTGAGATCGAGGTGATCTCTGAATCGATCAGCGACATAATGATGTCGATGTCATGAATCATCAGGTCCGAAATAACATCCACATCGGTCGCGCGCGCCTTGAATCCGCCCATACGCTGTGCATCGATAAAGCGCGGCTGCTCAATGTGTTCTGCCAGCGCCATGATGCCGGCGTTGTAGCGCTCAAGATGGCCTATCTGCAGTGTGGCGCCAGACTCTTTTGCAAGATCGACAATCTCCCGACCCTCTTCGACTGTGGAGGAGATGGGCTTCTCCAACAGCATGTGTACGCCCTTTTGCAGGAAAGGCCTGGCGATCTCGAGATGCAGCGTAGTCGGAACCACGATGCTGACAGCATCCACCTGATCCAGCATATCCTCAATAGAGAGAACCCTGGTGCCTGCTTCGGCAGCAACCTGTTCGGCCTGCTGCAAGTCGCTGTCACTGACGCCAACCAGTTCAACGTTATCCATGCGGCTGTAGATCAGCGTATGAAAACGCCCCAGATATCCCACACCAACGACTCCAACCCGCAGTTTATTCGCCATCATAATTTATAGCCACTTTCATCGCATTGCATTGAATTGTATCATTAGGCAGTCGTTACGCCCTCTTCTTCAATCCTTTTCAATCTTTGCGTGGTGAAAAATGCAAACAGATCACGAAATCTCCATCCGTGTCGAGACCAGTTATATTGAATCGCAATCTGCTCCCGCAAATAATATTTTCGCGTTCAGCTACACCATCAGCATCCAGAACAGCGGTAAAACAGCTGCCAAATTACTCAATCGCCACTGGGTGATCACTGATGCAGACGGCAAGATTCAGGAGGTGCGGGGCGAAGGGGTCGTGGGAGAGCAGCCCCATTTACAGCCGGGTGAAGCTTTTCGCTACACCAGCGGCACCCTGCTGGCGACCCCGGTAGGAAGCATGCAGGGGGAGTATGAGATGGTCGATGACAGCGGGCAGCGCTTTCTGGCAACGATTCCGCCGTTCTCGCTGGCGAGGCCGAATAGCCTGCATTAGATTCTGTTCAGAGACAAACAATCGTTCCTAGAACGGAATATCATCTTCAAAATCGCCATCCTGTGGCTGGGCGGCAG
>JADWMH010000104.1 GCA_015767355.1 Gammaproteobacteria bacterium | reverse complement strand
AGCAAAGATAGAAGTATTATTATCCTTTTGACCCTTTTCATTATCTTCTTCCTGATTTAGTGATGTTTTTCATTCCAAGGCATCTTCTCAATCATCCCGTACATTGCTCAAGTCTGCATAGGATGTGCTGAGGTATGAAGCACATCAACCATGCATGATGCGTTTCGCAAGCTCAACACATCCTATGACTGTGATCCTGAGCGGAATTTGAGAAGTTGCATTTCTGGCTGCTCACTTCTTAATATTGCAATCGCAGGGTACGGTACAGAAACAGGCTGCGACTTCCCTGTTCATCCACTGAGCGCACACCAATGCGATAGTCGCCAGGCGCCAGCAGCTGGTCGTCGTCGTTCATGCCATTCCAACTCAGGTTGTTCACGCCTGCCGGCAAATCTGCATAGAGATGTGACGCCACACGGCTCCCTGATTGCATACCCGCGACCACCATCTCGACACTGCCGGGCTTACTCAAGGTGAGCTCGATGCCGACAGGTTCGCGGCGTGGGTCGGCGAGAATGGTCGAGCTAAGACGATACGCATCGATGCTCGGGTTGTGTTTCACGAATATAACGTTATCCGGCAGGTTGTAGCGCACGATGCCAGGCAGCAGGTTTCGCATCGTGTCCGGCACCTTTTCGCCGCCGGGATATTCACCATTCCACATGAGGCTGTAGCGGCCACGTCCCATGCGGTGATGCTCAAGCAGCGTCATCAGGCGCTGACCCCAGGAGACCTGCCAGAAGAAGGTGACTTCCGCCGGGTTATGCACTTCATAATCGACGACCAACGGAGATTCAAGACGGTCGAATGTACGCGGGTTGCTCTTTGTTCTGCGATAGTAGGTGAGCTGTCCGCCTGTCGATGTGCGCAAATCGATCTCCTGTTTACGCGCATCTGCCGTATACCCCAGAACGGCGTAGTAATCCCCGCTAGGAACAGCAGCACCCTGCTCATCACTTCCGCTCCAGGAAAACTCGAATGCTCCTGCCGACCTTTTTTGCTCCGCGAGCAGCGTCTTTATCCTGTTCCCGTCTGCATCTTCTATCCACAGCTCCAGAGCGGTTTCAAAAGGGAGGTTTACCTTGATCGATGCAACCTCGCTGGCATCGACATTGATGGTGTCGCTGCTGTCGGGTATGGCGATGGAGGGCAGTGCAGTTGAGCTGGTGCGTATGACCAATGCGGCTCTTGCAGTGCGGCCGCTGCTGGTCGTGACTTCGACTACCGGGTAGTAAGCGCCGACGCCGCTGTAGGTGGTTTGGATGGAGTCGGCAGCATCCGCGCCACCCTGTGCTTCAAACTCTCCATCACCATCGAGATCCCAGGCCCATTGGATCAGCGTGCTGCCGTCAAAAATCTCTGCTGTCGCGGTCAGTGTCACGGCAAGTGGAGCATCTCCGGAATCCGGAGCAACCGTCAGTTGCACAACGGGGTCCAGCGGATTGTTCACGTCCACCGTGATTGCATGATTGGTGACAAGGGTTTCAGCCCCATTGGCATCAGTCACCTTGACCTGCGCAACATAACGTCCCTCTTCCAGATAAGCTGCCTGGAATTGCCAGCTGCTCGCAGAACCACCCGGCTGAACTGCATCGAAGCGGCCATCACCATCGTAATCAATGCTCACCTCGCCAATGCCCTGTGGATCCTGCGCCATCACCGTGAAGTTCACCGGCAGCGGCGCATGCCCATTGGTCACATCCGCCGAAACCTGCACGGAAGGCGGCTGATTGGTGATGGAGATCTTTCTTGTCGCAGTGATGGGATCTGCGCCGGCAGGAAAGATCGTCAGGCTGGCGGTGAACTCATCACCCGGCGCACCAGTGTAGGTGTAACTCTTCGGCGCACCGAAGGTGTCGAACGAGTCATTTTGACCATCGCCGTTGAAATCCCACTGGTATTTATTGATGACGAGATTGTTGTTTTGCACATCCGGGCTGAAACGCACCTTCAACGGTGATGCGCCGGAAACAGGGTTGGCGATGATGCGTACGGAGAGCTGATCCGGGAGTCCCTCGACAAAGATCTGGTAAGTTTGGGAAGCCTGCAGGCCTCCGCTGTCAGTCGCTTTGACCTCGATGGTGTAATCACCCTCCTGGTCCGTTGCCGGCGTCCACTCGATCACACCGTTATGCGGGTCGATAGCCATACTCTGCGGCGCATTGACCAGGCTATAGAGAAGCTGGTCTGCATCCGGATCATGTCCATCGACGTCATAGCTGTATTCACTGCCAACCATCGCATCGACAACGGCTTCTGAATAGATGATCGGCGGGTTGTTGAGCGGCAGCGCATCACAATTTTCACCACCCTCCAGCGAGGGATAGCGGTAGCCGCTGTCAACTGCCTCCAACTCCTCACTGTGTGGAACACTGACAGCAACCTGGCCGGAACATACTGCTCCCTCACTGTCCGTTGCATGAAACACGACATGGTAGAGACGGCCATCCCGGTTGCCGGCGCGTTCCGCCCGTACCAGTGGCCGGTCACTGTGGAGACCGGCGCCATCGAGCAAGGTATTTCCATCAGCCGTTGAATTCAGCGGTTCATCCTGAACGATACACTTTGCAGAGATGCTGATCTCATGATCATCGGCATCAGTCACCCCGGAGAGCTGTATTGCAACAAACTCATGATCCACCGGCCACACGCGATCGGGTGCCGCTGCAGCCTGGCTGCAATCCGGCGCCTGGTTCAAAATCACTGCTTCAGCTGATGAAACCATCAACCATCCAATGGTCAATAGCGGTAATATTTTATTTCGAGACATCCCTTCCTCTCCTTGAAATGTTGTCTATATATAGAGCAAGTTCTTCTATGCGCTGCGCATCAATTGTCTGTTTTTCTGTCAGCCGGCAAAAAAGCCATTCATGGATCAACTCCTGCAATCTCATCACCATCTCCAACCACGCTGAACCTGATATTTCTCACGCCTACCTGGCCGTTATAGCCGGAGACATTGACAGTCAACAGATGCTCACCCGGCTTGATCCCAAGACGTCCCGGCGACCAGCGCCATGTGAATGGCACATATCCCTGCTCCTCCTCTGCAATAAAGGCGTGATCCACAAAGAAGCTGATTTCATAGCGTTCCTGATCCAGATAAATCTCGTCCAGCGAATGCAGTTTGACCTCGGTGAGCATCTCCTCCAGTGCTTTCACATGCTGCACCGGCTGACGTGTTCCTGCTGAAAGCAGGCTGACATCGATACGTGGACTCTTCTGTTGCAGCACCGGTTGATAAGCCTCCTGCCGCAGCACCCTGCCGTTGCGCTCCAGCGCCCGTTGTTCAATGCCGGCCTGTTTGAGCGGCCAGTTGTGGCGTTCACGATACTCTCGATAGCTCTCACTATTATTTCCATGGGTGATGATGCTGTGATGCGGCAATTCATAACCGACGATGAGATAGCCAACACCCGGATTCTGCTCGATGGCAATCACATCATCCTTGTCGCGTCCGTTCCAGCGTTCGGCATGAAAGCCCGCCGTGCGCGGCTCCCAGTCGATGAGAGTGCGCAGCATGGGGCCGTTTTTGATCCCCGAACGCACCAGCATGCGGCTGGCTGCCGGCAAGCTGTATTCGATGACGCCCGGGCGAATAATTTTTTCAAAATCGTACGACTCCTCACCACCACTCGAACCCTGTGCTGCAATAGTGACTATCTCATCCGATTGAATGGTGACAATAACAACCGGCGAGTAGGCTTCATCCGGAACGATATTGTTGGCATCATCCCGTCCATCCCATTTCACCACGTAATCCGTCGTTTCCGGCGAAATGTCCGCCAGCCTGAGCGTGCGCATCAGATCATCATCACTGCTGCGAATTTCGACCTTGAGCGTCTTGAGCTTAGCAGGGTCATTCACACGAACAGGGATCGAAAAACTCTCTCCCCTCGCAGGCGCGAAACTGTCGCTGGGGTAATCTCCAATTGCAGCAACAGGAGCGGCTGCGGCATAGGACGACAACAGCAGGGTCAGCATCGTTGCTGCAATGCGTAGAAATGTGAAATAGATATCCTTCATGATTGATTCAGCTCCAGGTAGCGAATTTTTTGAACATCGGCGGGCAGTTGAATATTCTCGACAAACTCTTCAGAGACAACACCACTGCTCATGGCCGCCGCGGGCAATTTCATCAAGCGGCTTCCCGCAGGTGTACGGCGAATAAAGTAGAGCGCTCCATCCGTCGCCACACTCGGAAAGCTGTCGGTAACCGCACCCCCGGTTAACCAGGTGGTCTCACCGGAAGCCAAATCAAGCCTCGCCAGGTGGTAGTAGCCGCGTTGATTGGAACTGATAAATCCATAGCGATCATCAGCTGTAACAGAGTAGAGGTAGCTGGTCGCATTCAGCAGTGTCAGCTGTTGAGTTCGGCCCGACAGCAGATTCTTACTCCACACCTCCTGAATCAGCGGCCTGCACTCCGCCCGACAGGAGACATGCGCATAATAGAGTTGATCGTTATGAATATAGGGGTGAAACTGCGCTGACACCTGGCGCAGGATTTCATTGGGTTTGTTGCCATTGTTCTTAACAGAGAGAATGCTGGTATCGCGGCTCTTGCCATCCATTAAACGCACCATCACAACACCCTGCCGATAGGCTCGCAGCTGGGTGACTGTTGACTCGTCAAAAGACGGCAGTTGTTTCATCTCCCTGGTTTCCAGTTGATAGCTGGAGATGCCGCCATCATTCTGCTTGATCAACAATGCATCTTTTTCACGCTGCCAGGTCAAAGCAGCGGGATCGCGCACATCCTCGATCTTGATCCAGCCATCGTTGCCTGTGTTGACGATATAGGGATGCCATGAGGCGCCGTCGAAAGCCACGATCATCAAACCTGCAGGAAGGCTGGCATACGCCAGTGACGCCACGCTGAAATAGAGCAGAGAGCTGACCAATACTATGGAAACATGTTTCATGGTCATCATGATGCGACCGCCACGCTTCTGTTACGCCTGACAATCCACATCACCAGCATCATCAGAACGACCGCGCCGAGTGTGCTGTAGAAGGCCAACCCCGCCCGAGACTGTGACTCTGTGCCAATGGCAAGGGCATGAATATAGACCAGTGTGATGGAAACCCAGTACCCTCTGTGCAGCATTCGCGCCGTGGAGTTCCTGTTGATACAGCGCACCACCCCGCTGATCATCACCGCGATCAGAATCCACAGGCCAAACAACCCCAGGGTCAAATGGGTGTGATAATAATCCCGGAAACCCGGAAACAGCAGTCCCCACGCAGGATCACCCTGACGCACCGAAACGGCCGTGAAGAAAAGCAGCGCATGAGCCAGTCCCAGCAACACCACAAAAGTCCCCAGGAGTGGATGCAACAGTCTCAAGCGACGCATAAAAGCCGGCTTCAGCCTGCCCGCCAGGCTCACGATGATCTGCAGGGCGATAAACAGCAACGCATACATGCCTGCCAATTTTGAGAGCACGTAGAGCAACTGCCCTTCAGGTACTGCTTCTGTGAAATAGAGGCCCAGGTCGCCTGTCTGTTGACGCCAGATCATCCAGGGAAGAGTTATAACTACAAGCAACGAGGCATAAAGCAACATGGACTTTACAGTGCCGCTTTGAGTCCGTAGGGGGGATAAGCGACAGCGCATCCACCATGAATCCGGAGCAATGGTGGATGCGGCAAAAAGACGCCTTATCCCCCCTACGGATTCAACACATCCTATGTCCGTTTGATTGTTTGAATTCCTGTTCATTGCTGATTCTCCTTCAGACAGATTGAAGGCTCCATGGCGCACTGCATCAACGCCTGCGCCGCCTGTTGCTCGGTGGATGCAGCTGCTTTTACAACGGGCAATCCTGCTTTCAGCCATCCTTTTAATCCATTGGGGCTAAGGGTGGCTACATGTTTAACGCCAAGCTGCTTCATCGATTTGGCGACTTCAAATCCACGGAAATCCTTGACACAATAGGGCACCACAAGATCTGCATCGAGGAAGCGTTTGACACTCTCAGCGTTGACATCACGCAGGCGTAGTATTTGCGCTCCGGGCAGATGCACTTCATTGAACTCTTCATCTTCACGCGTATCGACAAACACCACCTTTTTGCCAAGAGTGATGTCGCGCAGAATTTCCACATGATCGAGTTGCCGGATCATCCCCTGCTGATACTGCTTCAACCCGGGGCACTCCTCTTTCAGAGAGAGTCGTGAGGAGTAATCAGCGGGCGTCGCATCGGGTTGCGATGCAAGCAGAGCGGCTCTATCGAAAAAAGTCAGGTAACAATCAACGGGAACCTGGTCCCGCTCGTAACGCGCCTGCATCTGGCGGTACATGGTCTCAAACCAGGTGGAGTGCGGATGCGCAGGCGCATCCCAGATGTTGACCTCGACATCATGGATGATCTGATCAAGTCCATCGAGCGCCTTGCTATCGAGGTTCATAGCCTGTTTCAGGCGGCGAAACATCGATTCATTGTTGGCGCGGCGCAGTGATGCTCCCGGAACCCCGAAAGCCAGGGCCTCCTGCGGCAGAGTCTCGCCCGGCGGGCTGAGCAGAAAATAGGAATCCGTGGAGAGATGGCGTTTGATCAGCCACAGCGTCGCCCACTTGTCCGGCTCGATGCCCTGCCAGGTGGTAAAACGCAGCGTGGATTTCAGTGGCTGGAGCTGAAGTTCTGATGAGGATGCAGATGAATAAGCAACAGAGCTGTTGCCCAGAAACAGAGCCGCAAGAAAAAACATTCCGTGTCTAAAAAGATTCATCCATTGAATCCAGAAGTTGCTACAAATTGGTTGCGTTAAAGCCTAATCATGCCGAATGAGGAAGTCAACTCTTTTTTCGTGACAGGTCGCAATGACGAAAAAAATTGCCATTCTACGCACGCAGTGACAACCCGTATGGTGGTAATAAGTGGTGCGCATTGCACCGCATTGAAATCCCCTCTATCCCTGCGCTCTCCTGGAGAGTGGCTGACGAGATTGCACTGCGCCCCCAATGACCGTATTCAATGTTGATTAATAAAATATATTCAATGGCAATGCATATCTTTTATGCGTGTCATCTCCAAATGACAACAGATTATCTCCAGCATAAAAAACAATCCCAACAACCTCTTTGGATGATCTGTTTTGGAAATCAACAATATGTTTAAAGCTGTCTTTTTTAATACTCTGGGAGGCTTTGACTTCTATGGCAAAAATTTTATCTGTTTTTTCAACAATAAAATCAATCTCTTTCTTATCATTGGTTCTGTAATGATATAGATGCGGCTGCACTTGACTGTAACCACTATGCTTTAACAGTTCACTATAGACAAATGTTTCCACAACATCTCCTTTGTGCGCCGATGTTACC